>JAYTAJ010000966.1:0-2992 GCA_043737575.1 Myxococcales bacterium
CTGCCGCACATCTACCTGACGTCGTCGCGCGACGAGACCGTCGACAAGGCGCTGCGGCTCCTGAAGAGCACGCGCAAGCAGGCCGCGGTCGCGATCGGCCTGGCCGGCGGCTACCTCGGCCACACCGCGGCGAGCTGTCGCTCGCTGTCGGATCCCGAGGTCCACCGCGGCGGCCCGGTCCACTTCGCGTGGCCGCGGGTGCCGCACCCCGCGCAGGTCGGCACTGCCGCGGCGCTGGTCGCGGTGCGCGAGGCGATCGCGGGCGCGGGCGGCGCCGATCGCTGCTACGGCCTGTTCTACGAGCGCTGTCAGGAGCGCACCGGCCACGTCGTCCCCGCCGACTACCTCGACGGCCTCGCCGCGATCCGTGCCGAGACCGGGCTGCCGCTGATCGCCGTCGAGCACACCACCGCCGCGTATCGGTCCGGGCTCGGCGCGTTCGCGTTCGCGTCGGGACCGCGCCCCGACATCCTGGCGTGGTGGAGCGGCGGCCAGACTGGCTTCCTCCACGTCGCGAGCAAGTGGTTCATCGCGACGCCGCTGGCGCTGGTGTCGACCTGGGACGGCGACGAGCTGTCCTTGGTGCGCAGCCACCACCAGCTGCGCGCCGCGCGTCGCCTCGACATCGTCACCGCGAGCGCCGCGCTCGACCACGCGCTCGCCGCCGCGGCGGTGCCGTCGTTCGGCCTCGGCCTCTACCGCGTGCTCCACGCCGGCGACGCCGCCGATCGGCTGTTCACCCACTGCGCCGAGCGCGGCGTGACCTTGCGCCGCTTCCCGGCCGGCCGCCTCGGCGTCGTGCCGGCGCTCGATCAGGGCACCCACGTCGCCGAGCGCCTCGGCGCCGCCCTCGCGGAGTGGACGTCCGTATGAGCGGTCTCGAGCTGCTGCGCGGCGAGGTCAGGTCGTGAGGGTCCTCGAGCTGCCCGCGGGCGCGACGCCGCGCGCGTGGGGCCAGATCCACGGCGAGTCGTTCCGCGGCGAGGTCCGCGCGCTGTCCGAGATCCGGACGTTCCTGTGCACCCGGGTCGGCGGCTTCGCCGATCGCGCCGCGGTGCTCGACGCCGCGGAAGCCCACCTGCCCGTGCTCGCGCGCTACCACGCCGGCCTCCACGACGAGCTGGTCGGCATCGCCGAAGGCGCCGGCCTCACGCCCGCCGAGCTGGTGGTCGCGAACCACTACACCGATCTGCGCGACCTCTCGCCCGATCGCGCGCGGTGGCAGCCCGCGCCCGAGGGCGGCTGCTCGGTGGTGTGGGCCGAGACCCCGACCGGACGCATCCTCGCCCAGACCTGGGACATGCACGCCACCGCGATCCCGTACGTGATGATGCTGCACGTGCCCGCGCTCGAGGGCGGCCCCGAGGCGTGGATCCTGACCCTGACCGGCTGCCTCGGCCTCGCCGGCATGAACTCCGCCGGCGTCGCGATCGGCATCAACAACCTGTGGTCGACCGACGCCACGGTCGGCGCGGTGTGGCCCGCGGTCGTCCGCTGCGCCTTGCACCACACCCACGCCGCCGCCGCCCGCGATCACATCGTCGCCGCGCCGATCGGCTCGGGCCACCACTACTTCGTCGCCGATCGCCAGGACGCCTTCGCGATCGAGACCTCGGGGGTCCTGCGCCGCACCATCTTCACGTCGACCGCGCCGGCGGCGCGCGGCAGCTACTGCCACACCAACCACTGCCTCGACCCCGAGGTCGCGGCGGTGTCGACGGTGTCGCCGACCAGCACCACCCACGAGCGCTACGACTGGCTCACCGCCAGCCTGGCCGCGCGGCCGATCGCCGATCTCGAGGACGTGTGGACTCGCCTGGGCTCGCAGGACGGCTGGCCCAAGAGCGTCTGCACCAACATGGCGACCGGCGACAACCCCCACGGCACCGCGACCTGCGGTGCGATCGCGATGAACCTCGACACCGCCGAGGTCTGGGCCCAGGGCGGCTTCATCACCCACGTCGCGCCGGTCGAGTTCGGCTTCGAGGGAACGACCCCATGAGCGACTACCCCTTCTTCTTCACCTGGACCGCGCAGAGCCAGGCCAAGGCCTTCGAGCTGGTCGGCGGCGACGGCGCTCACTTCACCACCGCCGACGGCAGCCGCTGGCTCGATCTCGGCGCGCTGAGCTACCAGGTCAACGCCGGCCACGGCAACCGCCGCATCGTCGACGCGATCAAGCGCCAGGCCGACCAGCTGTGCCTGGCCTCACCCAACGCGGTCTTCCCGGCCAAGATCGCCCTCGCCGAGAAGCTGCTCGCGCTGGCCGGCCCCGGCTACACCAAGGTCTTCTTCTGCCTCGGCGGCGCCGAGGCCAACGAGAACGCGATCAAGATGGCGCGGCTGGTCACCGGTCGCCACAAGCTGATGTCGCGCTACCGCAGCTATCACGGCGCGTCGATGGGCGCGCTGACCTTGACCGGCGACTGGCGCCGTCCGCCCCTCGAGCCCGGCATCCCCGGCGTCGTCCACGTCCTCGACTGCTACTGCGATCGCTGTCCGTTCGGCAAGACCCTGCCGACCTGCCGCCGCGAGTGCGCGACCAACGTCGGCGAGACGATGCGTCTCGAGGGCGCCGGCTTCGCCGCCGCGATCTTCGAGCCGGTCCCGGGCGCCAACGGCGTCCTGGTGCCGCCGCCCGACTACTGGCCGCTGGTGCGCAAGGCCTGCGACGAGGACGGCGCGCTGCTGATCGCCGACGAGGTGCTCACCGGCTTCGGCCGCCTCGGCAAGCCGTTCGGCTTCCAGCACTGGGACGTCACGCCCGATCTCATCACCTGCGCCAAGGGCCTCGCGTCCGGCTACCAGCCGATGGGCGCGGTGATCGTCCACGACCGCGTCGCCAAGCAGTTCGACGAGCGCGTGCTCGCGTGCGGCCTCACCTACTACGCGCACCCGACCGGTTGCGCCGCCGCCCTCGAGACCCTCGCGGTCTATGAGGACGAGCAGATGTACGAGAACGCCGCGGCGCTCGGCCCGGTCTTGCTCGCCG
>JAYTAJ010000967.1:0-6809 GCA_043737575.1 Myxococcales bacterium
GTCGGGTAGACGACGATGCGGGCGTTGGCGGCGCGGGCGGCGGCGAGGTACTCGTCCATGGTGGCGTCGGCGGGCGCGTGGGGCTCGCCGAAGACGAGGATGACGTGGTGGGCGACGGGCGCGGTGAGGGGGAGCTCGAGGCGCCAGGTCGCGGCGGTGGCGTCGCAGGTGGCGTCGGGGCAGCGGGCGACGACGGTGCGCGGGCCGCGGTAGACGCGCAGCTCGGCGGCGGTGCGCGGGCGAGCGACGACGACGAGGACGTCGCCGACGGCGACCTGATCGGCGGCGCCGCGCATCGCGTGGTTGCGGCGGGTGGCGACCTGGAGCTCGGCGGCCGGCGGCGCGGCGGGGCGCACGATCAGATAGAGCGCGATGCCGGCGGCGGCGAGGCCACCGCCGCCGAGAGCCCAGCGCCACCACGCGAACGATGGCGGCGCGGCGGCGGGCTTCGCGCGCTGCGGCGCGACGGCGGCGAGGACGGCGTCTTGCCACGCGGGGTCGGGCTCGCCCGCGGGCAGGTCGGCGAGGAGGTCGGCGAGCTCGGCGTGATCGCGGGCGAGCGCGGGCGACGGCGCGGGCGCGTCGGGATCGGCGTCGCGGGCCGCAAGCCACGCCGCCTCGGCGCGCTCGTTGTCGTCGAGGAACGGCGCGTCGACCAGGTCGCGCGGGTCGGGGCGGGGCTTCATCGGTTGGCTCCGCGCGCTTGCAGGCAGCGCCGCAGCCTCGGCAAGATCCGCGCGATGCGGACCTGCACGGTGCCGGCGGTGTCGCCGACGATCGCGGCGATCTCGTGATAGCTGAGGCCCTCGTAGCAGCGCATCAACACCTGCGCGCGCATCGCGTCGGGGAGCTGGGCCAGACACCGCTCCAGGGCCTTGCGCTGCGCGAGCCGCTCCGACGTCATCGCTCCCTCAGGCGGTCCGGGCAGCGCTTCCAATACATCGGCGTCGAGCGTGACCTCGCCGGTGCCGATCCGACGGCGGCGCTTGGCGGCGTCGAGGCAGCGGTGGTAGGCGATGCCGCACAGCCAGGTCCACAGGCTGGCCCGGCCCTCGAACTTGTCGAGGCCGCGCCACGCCTCGATGAACACCTGTTGGCGGACGTCGTCGGCGAGCTGGTCGTCGCCGACGATGCGGCGGGCGTAGGCGCGGACGCCGCTGCCGTAGGTGGTCATGAGCACGCGGATGGCGTCGTCGCGGCGGCCGCCGCGCTCGTGGGCCAGCGCCTCGGCTTCGCGGGCGGCGTCGACGCGCGATCGCGGTCCGGGCCGCGCCAGCACCGGGTCGGTCGCGACCGCGATCGGCCGCAGGCCGCCGAGGTCGTCGCGCGCGCCCGTCGGGGCGGAGGCGCCACTGTCTTCCACCGCCCGACTCTACCCCGTCAATCGGCGGTGATGGTGACCGCGAACGCGACGTCGGACGCGCGCCGCGGCGCGCCGTGGCCGATCCCGAAATCCTCGGACGCGAGGAACGACGTGCGGTAGAGGGCGAGCGGCGCGCCGAGCGCGTCGTGGGCGGCGCGGGCGAGGGCGAGGCTGGCGCCGATCGCGTTGACCCACGGCCCGGAGCCGATCGTCAGCGCGGCGCGGGCGTCGCGGAGCGCGGGATCGGCGGCGACCCGGGCGGCGAGCAGCGCGTCGAGGGGCACGGCGCTGGCGCGCGCGGGCGAGGTCCACAAGCACAGCTCGACGACGTCGGTGACCTCGCCGCGGAACACCAGCGCGCGATCGATCGGCAGGCGCAGCGTCGCGGCGGCGTAGCGGCCGCGCGTGCACACCAGCGCGTCGAGGCGGAGGTCGGCGGCGTCGAGGGCGCGGGCGTCGACGCGGATCGCGATGGTGCGGCGCGCGGGCGGCGCCGACCGCCAGGCGCCGGGGGCCAGCGCGCCGCGGGTGCCGGCCGGGTTGTCGTCGACGGCGAAGCTGGGGCTGGCGAGGGCGAGCGGCGTCGGCTGCAGCAGGAAGTCGGCGCGCGCGGCGACGAAGCCGTCGTCGTCGGCGCTGCGCGCGATGCCGAACGAGCGCGCGCCCAGCCGCGCCAGCGGCGAGCCGCCCTTCGCGGTCACGGTCTGGACCACGCGCTGCGCGGTCTCGAGCGCGCCGAGATCGGTCGGCGTGGTGGTCGCGATCGCGTACAGCCGATCGGCGCGCGGCGCGTCGCGCCCGAGCGCGGCGGACCACGACAGCCGCAGGCCGACCAGGCCCTGACCGGCGACCTCGCCGAGGGTATAGCTGTCGCCCGGACGCAGCGGGATGCCGAGCACCGCGCTGGCGCTGAGGCGCACGACCTCGTCGCGCAGCCCGACGTTGAAGACGTGGGCGTAGACGGTGGTGTCGGGCGATCGGTTGTCGAGCCGGACGTAGATGCGATCGCCGAGGCCGAGCAGCGCGCCGCTGGCCGGCTGCGGGTGCGCGACGCCGCGCTCGACGACGCCCCACGACAGCGCGCAGGCCTCGGCCGGCACGCCGTGGGCACCCTCGAGGGTGCGCAGCGATCGCGCGACCGCGAGATCGATCAGGAAGTCGACCGTCGCGGCGCGGGCGTCGGCGTCGGCGATCGCGAGCGGCGGCACCAGCGGGCCGATGCGATCGGCGATCGTCGCGGTCGCGGTCGCGGCGTCGACGCGGACCGACGCCATCGGCGGCTCGGCGTCGCGATCGTCGACGATCCGCAGGCGCGGCGCCGCGGCCACCAGCGCCCGCAGCGCGTCGGCGGCCGCGCCGTCGCCGTCGATCGCGACCGGCTCGCGCGGCAGCGGCTGGTCGAGCGGAAACGCCAGCGCGCCATCGGGCACGGCGGTCGCGCCGTCGAGCGTGACCTCGGACTCGGTCGCGCCGACCGCGGTGACGGTCGCGATCGCGAGCGGCCGCGCCCGCTGATTGTGGGGCGAGTCGATCGGCTGGACCCGGAAGGTGTCGCCGATCTGGACGCCCGCGATCCGCCCGGCCCGCAGCCGCGCGCGGGTATCGCGGGTGACGATCGAGACCGCGCCGCTCGGCGGCGGCACGGCGGTCGAGAACAGCAGGCGTCCGACCGGGCCACCGAGCTCGAGCCACTGGTTGTCGTAGCGATCGATCACGCGATCGCGGATGGCGCGGCCGACGGTCGCCCAGGTCACCGCGGCGTCGCCGACCTGATCGAGGGCCCACAGCAGCGCCTCGGTGAACGCGCCGACGTGGAGGCCGTCGGCGCCGACGTACTCGTACGCGGTCTGGGTCCGGCCCGCGGCGAACAGCCGCACCGCGCGCGGGTTGCCGAGCGGATCGAGCGTGTCGAACCGCGCACCCTGATCGCGCAGCGCCGCGAGGTGGCGCGTCGCGCCGAGCCGCAGCGGATGTGGCAGCGCCCGCGGCGTGCTGCCGCTGCCGTCCTTGCACATCTGCGCGGCGTGGCAGCAGTCGAGCAGCACGGTGACGTTGTCGGTCCGCGCGGTGAGCTGCGCGAGCCAGAGCGACAGCTCCCACGACGTGATGCCGCGAAAGTCGTCGTCGGTACCGGCGCGCAGATCGGTCGGGACCAGGACCTGGCCGAAGCGCGGGACGCCAGGCGCACCGGCGTCGGGATCGGGGTTGGCGAAGGTCGCGCCGTGGCCCGCGAAGTAGAAGACGGCGGCGTCGCCCGCGACCGACGCGGCGATCAGCTCCTGCCATCCCGCGACCACGCCCGCGCGGGTCGCGTCGCCGCGGATCCGCAGATCGACGGTGAAGCCGCGCGCGATCAGCGCCGCCTCGACGCGCGCGGCGTCGAGATCCGGCCCCCGGATCGACCCGAGCTGGGCGCCGACCACCAGCGCGCGCTTCATGGCGGGCCTCGCAGCACGCCGAAGAACGCCCAGGTCGGCGCCGGGCCGCCGCGGCGCGCCAGCTCGACCTGGACCCGGGCCAGGGCGCGCGCCGGATCGTCGCGCCAGTCGGGCTGGGCGTAGAAGCCGCGCACCACCGCGAACGACGCGGCGTCGCCGACGCTGCGATCGGTGGCGATCACCGCCGCGGTGCCGGAGTCGAGCAGCGCCGCCGCGATCGATCCCCAGCCCTCGTCGTCGCGCGCCGCCGCCGAGCCGCAGCTCGCCAGCACCGCGAGCCGCGGCGCCAGGCCGAGCGACACGATGTCGGCCGGGCTGACGTCGCGATCGAGCAGCCGCAGCGCGCGCCAGCGGCCGCGATCGGCGACGTGGGCGGCGACGTGCAGCACGCTGGCGTCGCGGGCGTCCTCGAGGCGGACCCGGATCGCGGGCGCGGCGCCAGCGCCCGACAGCGTGGCGTCGGGCGCGAGCAAGGTCGCGACCACGCGGCCCTCGAGCCGCGCGCTCCACAGATCGCCGAGCGGATCGGCGATCACCACCGCGTGCGCCGCGGTCGGCGGCGGCGCGCCGCGCGGCCGGATCGCCAGCACCCGCGCCAGCGGTCGCCGCGCCATCACCAGCGCGCCCGAGCCGTCGCGCAGCGCCGCGAGCGGGACCTTGCCGAGCCGATCGATCGCGAGCACGTCGAGCGTGTCGCGGCGTCCGTCGGCCGGCACGATCACCGCGCCCAGCGTGCGGGCGGCGCCGACGTGATCGGGATCGCCGAACAGATCGTCGGCGGCGGTGCGGGCCGCCGCGGCCAGCCCGAGCCGCTCGCCGGTCACCGCGCCGTCGACGACGCGGACCCGCACCACCCGCTCGTGGCCGGGGCGGATCAAGCGCTCGGTCGGCGCCAGCACGATCACCAGATCGCGGCCGCGCCACGCCGCGATCACCGCGTCGACCGACGGCACCGCGACCGCGGCGACCGGCGCCGGTCCGGTCAGCATCGGGACCCGCTCGTCGGAGCCGGCCGCCGCGGTCGCGCGCAGCATGTCGCTGGCGTCGAGCTCGAGCACCACCGCGATCACGTCGCGCCACCGACCCTGGCGCGCCAGCAGCGCGATCAGCCCGTCGTACGGTGCGCGGTGGCTGGCGACCAGGAACGCCGAGCGGCCCTGCGCGGTCGCGCGCAAGGTCGTCACCATCGCGATCGAGCTGCGATAGATCTGCTCGGCGCGCAGCTCGCCGAGGGCGTCGCCGCGCAGCTCGGCGACCTCGGCGCGGGCCTGCTCGATCTCCCAGCGCCAGTCGGCGTCGGGCGGATCGCCGCGCCGGGCCTGCTCGAGGTACGCCGCCGCGGCCCGCCGATCGCCGCGGTTGCCCGCGATCACCCCGCGCATGAAGTAGGTCTCGACCGACTCGCCGCGGGTCGCGACGAAGCCGTCGAGGATCGCCTCGGCCGCCGCCGGATCGTCGGCGCGCAGGAGCCAGGCGCGGTTCTGCGCGACCGAGCCGGTGATCGCCTTGGAGCCGCACGCCTGGTTGGCGGCGGCGGCCTCGTCGAGGGCGAGGCGGGCGAACCCCGACGCGGCGTTCTCGCCGTGCAGCATGCTGGTCTTCAGGTGGCTCCACGCCTGATCGCACGGCGTGATCGCGCGGGCGAGCGCGTGCTGCAGCGCCGCCGCCGCCTCGCCGCGGTCGCCCATGCGGCGCAGCGCGTCGGCCCGCGCGATGTACGCGTGGACCTCGGTGCTGCGATCGCCGCCGTGCTGGGCCAGGCGGATCGCCTCGTCGGCCGCGGCCAGCGCGGTCGCGTAGTCGCCGATCTTCCACGCGGTCTGCGACACGCTCAGCGCGTCGCGCATCATCCGCGGCTCGTCGCGGGTCAGGAGGTGCGCGACGTAGGCGACGGTCGCGTGCTGGCGCGCCCGCTCGGGGGCGCCGTCGCGCACCATCACCTGGCTCAGCACCCGATGGCCGTCGCCGTACATCGGCCCGTCGAGCAGCCGCCGCGCGATCGCCGCCGCGCGCTGGCGATCGCCGCGCATCAGGAACGCGTGGGCGACCAGCACCAGATCGCGATCGCTGCCCGACCGCGCGTACGCCCCCGCGCAGGTCGCCAGCGCCACCGTCGGATCGCCCGCGGCGATCGCGCGGGTGCACGGCGTCGTCGATCGCGGTCGGGACCGCGACGGCACCAGGAACAGCGCCACCGCCACCGCCGCCGCGATCGCGACGATCGCCAGCCGCGCGGGTCGGGACGAGCGCACCGCGGTCGACGGTAACATGCACCTCAGGCGTGGGCGGCCGCGCCGATCAGACCGAAATCGGTCGCGCGCGACCCGTCGCTGTCGGGTTTCGGCGCGGGCGATCGTCTAGGCTGGTGATCACAAGACGGAGCTGACATGTACAAGCACTACTATCGTCACGTCGATCTGCAGGACGCGCTCGCCTGGGTCGGCGTCGACGGCTGCGCGGTCTGGTACTACACGGGCGAGCGCGATCTCGATCCGCCACCGTGGACCGACAAGGTCAAGCCGCGCGAGGGCGCGAAGTCGGCGATCGTCATGACCTCGAAGCCGATCGACGTCGGCACCGAGATCGGCATGGTCGACGACAAGGATCCGATCCCCGATCCGCCGCCGCCGCCGCCGCCCGCGTTCTTCTCCGATCTGCGCGCGTACCTGGCGCAGCGATCGGTCGTCCACTACTTCCGCCCCGGCGGCCGCGGCATCGAGCTGTGACGGTCAGCGGACGTCGACGGTCTTGACCACGATCTCGGCGCCGGTCGCGACCGCGGCCGCGAGGTCGGCGTCGAGCGATCCGGTCGAGGTCGGCGCGGTGGCCCCGGCGACGTAGAGGATCGTGTAGCGGCCGGTCGACGCGGCGTCGAAGCGCGCGGTCAGCGCGCCGCCGCGATCGCTGCAGCCGAGCTCGCCCGGGCAGCGCTGGATCCGCGTCGCGCCGCGGTAGATCCACAGCGCGCGCGCGGCCGGGCCACCGTCGCCGCGGGCGGTGAGCAGGCC
>JAYTAJ010000968.1:0-2985 GCA_043737575.1 Myxococcales bacterium
GGCCGCGGCCGCGGGTACTGATCGACCTCGCCGACCGCGATGCGGCCACCGCCGAGGCGGGCCAGCAGCACCGCGGCCCGCGCCGCGGCGCGCGACGCCAGCGCCGGATCGACGCCGCGCTCGAAGCGCTGCGACGCCTCCGACAACAGGCCGAGCCGCCGCGCGGTGCGGCGGATCGAGCGCGGGTCGAAGCTGGCGCTCTCGAGGAGGACGCGGGTCGTGGTCGCCGACACCTCGGTGGTCTGGCCGCCCATCACGCCGGCCAGCGCGATCGGCCCCGAGCCGTCGGTGATCAGCAGATCGTCGGCGACCAGGGTGCGCTCGACGCCGTCGAGGGTGGTGAGCCGCTCGCCCGCCGCGGCGCGCCGCACGCCGATTCGCGCGGGTGCCGCAAGCCTGTGCCAGTCGAAGGCGTGGAGCGGCTGGCCCAGCTCGAACAGCACGTAGTTGGTGACGTCGACCAGGTTCGAGATCGGCCGCACGCCGACCGCGCGCAGCCGCGCCGCGAACCGCCGCGGCGACGGCCCGACGGTGAGGCCATCGATCACCCGCGCGACGTAGCGCGCGCAGCCGACCGGATCGTCGATCGCGATCGCCGCGAGGTCCGACGCCGACAGCTCGGCGCGCAGCGCCTCGAGGTCCGCGGTCAGATCCGGCTCGATCGCGCGGCCGCCGAGCAGCGCCGCCAGCTCGCGCGCGAGCCCGGCGTGGCCGAGGCAGTCGCCGCGATTGGCCGGGACGTTGACGTCGAGGACCCAGTCGTCCAGCCCGAGCGCCTGCTGCGCGCGCGCGCCGATCGGCGTCGGATCGTCCTCGGCGAGCACGATGATGCCGCCGTGATCGTCGCCGAGCCCGAGCTCGTCCTCGGCGCACAGCATGCCGGGCGACTCGATGCCCTTCACCGGCTTCACGCCGAGCGTCATGCCGTTGGGCAAGGTCGCGCCGGGACGCGCCCACAGGACGGTGCGGCCGGGCGCGGGCACGTTGGGCGCGCCGCACACGACCTGGGTCGCGGTGCCGCCGCTGGCGTCGACGACGTCGACCAGCGTGAGCTTGTCGGAATTCGGATGCGGCCGCTTGCCGGTCACCAGCGCGACGACGACGCCCGAGAACCCGGCGCCGAGCGACGCCACGCTCTCGACCTCGAGGCCGCCGCCGGTCAACGCCCGCGCAGCCTCGTCGGCGGTCGGCGTCGTCGGGAGATCACACAGCTCGAGGAGCCACGACAGCACGGCCTTCATGGCGTCTCCTGGAACTGCGAGAGGAAGCGCAGATCGCCTTCGTAGTACAGCTTGATGTCGGTGACGTTGTGGCGAAGCATCGCCATGCGCTCGATGCCCATGCCGAACGCGAAGCCGGTGAACTCTTCGGAGTCGATGCCGACCTGGGCGAACACGTCGGGATCGATCATGCCGGCGCCGCCGACCTCGACCCAGCCCGAGCCCTTGCACAGCCGGCAGCCGCCGCCGCGGCAGAACGCGCAGGTGAAGTCGACCTCGACGCCGGGCTCGACGAACGGGAAGTAGCTCGGGCGGAACCGCACCTCGAGGCCGGAGCTCATCGCGCCGCCGAAGAAGCGGTTCACCAGGTGGGTCAGCACGCCCTTCAGGTCCGAGAACCGGACGTTGCGATCGACCAGCAGGCCCTCGATCTGGCTGAACATCGGGCTGTGGGTCGCGTCGTCGTCGCGGCGATAGACGATGCCGGGCGCGACGATGCGGATCGGCGGCTTGCGCGCGAGCATCGTGCGGATCTGGACGGGCGACGTATGAGTGCGCAGCACGATCTCGTCGGCGAGATAGAACGTGTCCTGCATGTCGCGCGCGGGATGATCCTTCGGCATCGCCAGCGCCTCGAAGGTGTTCCAGTCGGTCTCGATCTGCGGGCCCTCGGCGACCGCGAAGCCGAGCTCGGCGAAGATCGCGACCAGCTCGTCGCGGACCTGGGTCAGCAGGTGACGATGGCCGCAGCCGACCGGGCGACCCGGCAGCGTGAGATCGACGGTGCGCGCGAGATCGGCGGTGCGGCGCGCGCGGAGCAGCGCGGCGAGGCGGGCCTCGACCGCGGCGGCGATCGCGTCCTTCACGCGGTTGGCGGCCTCACCGACCCGCGGCCGATCGGCGGGCGGCAGGCGGCCGAGCTCCTTCATCACCGCCGAGACCTGGCCCTTCTTGCCGAGGAACTGGGCCTGGGTCGCGCGCATCGCCTGCTCGTCGTCGAGCGGCGCGATCGCCGCGGCGAACTCGTGGCCGAGCCGGTCGAGCGCGGCGATCAGATCTTCGGTCGATGGAGCGGGCGCAGGCGCGGTCATGCAGTTCTCCTCGGACGGAGCCGAAAACGCGTCGAGGCCGCTCGGGGCGGCCTCGCAGGATTCCATCGAAGCGCCGATGGGGGCCCAGGACTGCGAAGCAGGTCCTGGGCTGATCAATTACGCAGCGGGCTGGTGCCCGGCCGCGACCGCGATCGCCTGAAAGCCAGCGGGGTCGCTGATCGCGACGTCGGCGAGCATCTTGCGGTTGATGCTGATGCCGGCCTTGTGCAGCGCGCCCATCAGCTTCGAGTAGCTGAGGCCGATGGTCCGGGCCGCCGCGTTGATGCGGACGATCCAGAGCGCGCGGAAGTCGCGCTTGCGCTGCTTGCGCGACTTGTACATGTGCATCCAGGCGTGCTGGACGGCCTCGTTGGCCGCGGCGTGGCAGCTCGACCGCTTGCCGCGGAAGCCGCTGGCGGCCTTGAGGATGCGGTTACGACGACGACGGGCCTTGAAGCCTCTTTTTGCGCGGGGCATGGCTGACCTCTAGATCCCGCCGCCATAGGGCAGCATCGCTTCGATCTGATGCTGCTGGCTATGACCGATGTACTTGCCGTTGCGGGCCTGACGCTTGCGCTTCTGCGACCGACCGGTCAGCAGGTGGCGCTTGAACGTGCCCCCGAACTTGAACTTGCCCGAGGCGGTCTTCTTGAACCGCTTCTTGGCGCCTGAGT
>JAYTAJ010000969.1:0-2985 GCA_043737575.1 Myxococcales bacterium
TACACCTCGGTCCCCGCGGCGAAGACCGCCGACTCGGTGCGGGCCAGCTGGACGACGATCGTCGCGCGGCTGTTCCCCGACGCGCTGCTCAGCCACCGCTCGGCGCTCGAGTTCAAGCCGACCGCCGACGGTGAGATCTTCCTGACCGGGACGACGCGGCGCGAGGTCGAGTACCCCGGCCTGCGGCTGCGGTTCTTGCGCGGCCCGGCGCCGCTGCCCGACGATCCGCGCTTCCTCACGTTCCGATCGTCGTCGCTGGCCCGGGCGCTGCTCGAGAACCTCGCGGTGCCGCCGACCGATCCGCGGGCGCTGCCGATGGCGCAGCTCGAGGAGCGCCTCGAGCAGATCCTGCAGCTCGAGGGCGAGGCCAGCCTGCTCCAGCTCCGCGACCGCGGCCGCGCGATCGCGAAGAAGCTGCGCTTGCCCCGGGCCTTCACCCGCCTCGACGCGCTGATCGGCGCGCTGCTCGGCACCCGCACCGCGGCGATCGCGAGCGACCAGGTGCGGGCCCGGCTGGCGGGCGAGCCGTACTCCGCGGCGTGTCTCGAGCGCTTGCAGCTCCTGTTCGGGGAGCTGCAGGCGCCGCTGCCCGACGTGCGCGATCCGTTCACCGCGCCCGCCCACGTCACCAACAAGGCGTTCTTCGAGGCGTACTTCTCGAACTACATCGAAGGCACGATGTTCGAGATCGAGGAGGCCGAGGAGATCATCTTCGACCACAAGATCCCGGCGCGGCGCCCCAAGGACGCCCACGACATCATCGGGACCCATCACATCGTCGCCGACGCCGCCGAGATGCGGCGGACCCCGCGGACCTTCGACGAGCTGGTCGCGCTCCTGCGCACGCGGCACGCGACGATGATGGCGCAGCGCCCCGAGGCCGAGCCCGGCGGGTTCAAGGACCAGCCCAACCGCGCGGGTGAGACCCACTTCGTCGAGCCCGAGGCGGTGATCGGGACGCTGCGGAAGGGCTTCGAGCTGTACCGCGATGTCCGGCCCGGGCTGCCGCGCGCGATCTTCATGATGTTCCTGATCGCCGACGTCCATCCATTCGTCGACGGCAACGGCCGCAGCGCGCGGATCATGATGAACGCCGAGCTGGTCCACGCCGAGCGATCGACGATCATCATCCCGACCGTGTTCCGCGACGACTACATCCAGGCGCTGCGCGCGCTGACGCGCCGCCACCGCCCCGCGCCGCTGGTCCGGGCGATGGTGAAGGCGCAGCAGTTCTCGACGCTGGAGCTGATGCCGTACCCGAAGGCGCTGAAGGAGCTGCAGCGCCGCAACTGGTTTCGCGAGCCCGACCTCGCGCGGATCATCGACTGATGCGCGGCGCGATCGCGGTAGGGTGAGGCATGACGTCGACGGATCGGTTGCTCCCGCTGTGCGATCTGCTGCTCGGCGCCGCCCACGCGGATGGTCGCCTCGATCACCGCGAGCAGGAGACGGTGCGCGAGCTGCTCGCCGATCTGTCGGCGGGCGCGCTGCCGCCCGCGGTCGACGCGCGGATCCGCAGCTTCGATCCGAAGCGGTTCGATCTGCGCGCGGCGGCGGCGCCGTTCCGCGGCGATCCGGTCGACGATCGCAAGCGCATCCTGTACCTGGTCGACGCGATCCACGAGTCCGACGACGAGCTCGACCTCGCCGAGAACGCGTTCCTCCAGGCCCTGTGCGCCGCCCTCGATCTCCCGACCACCGCGCTCGCCGGGCTCACGCTCGACGTCGAGTTCGAGGAGCTGACCGGCGCGCTCGCGACGATCCGCACCGGCCCGCCGCCGCTGCCCGGGGCCCGCGCCGCGGCCGGCGACGTCGACGTCGATCTCGACTGATCAGTCCCAGCGCGACGTGACGGTCAGCGTCCAGCCGGCGAGCCGTCCGGTCGACCCGGTCGCGCGGTCGACGATGCCCAGGGTCCACTCGCCGTTGACCGACTCGTCGCCCGAGAAGCCGAGGATCGGGCGATCGATCACGAGGGCGGCGCCATCGTCGGCGGCGGTGCCGTCGTGGACCAGCACCTCGGCGCCCGCGGGGTTGGTGAGCGTGACCCGGAGCTGGCTGGCGCGCGGGTGCTCGATCGTCACCCGCACGACGACGTCGGTGTCGACGGTGGCGAGGCCGCGCACGACCAGCCGCGCCGCGACCGTGCCGCCGTCGGGCACCGCGACGATCGCGGCGTCGGTGAACGCGCCGCGCTGCCACGCCGGGTTGCACAGGCCGTAGCCCCGGGTCGCGCCCGCGCACACCAGGCCGGCGCCGCAATCGGCGTCGACATCGCACTCGGCGCCGTCGCCCGGGGGCCGCACCGTCGAGTTGCACACGCCGGCGTTGGCGAACCCGCCGAGACACTGCAGCCCGGCGGCGCAGTCGCTGCCCGCGCGGCAGCTGCCGCCCGCGGCAGTCGCGCCGAGGCCGTGGGGCGCGAACATCGCGCAGTCGACGATGAACAGATCGCTGATCGCGCCCGCGAGCTGCAGGCTGGTGCCGTAGTAGATCGCGCCGACCGAGGTGTCGCCCGCGCCGAGCTCGACGACGGTCAGGTCGGTGTTGGTGCCGCTGTCGTAGTAGATGCGGTAGTTGACGCGCTCGTCGTCGGCCATCGCCAGGCCGGCCGCGACGGTCGGGACGTCGCCGTAGACCCGCCGCAGCGCGAACAGCACCTGCTCGGCCTCGTGCTCGGCGAGCTGATCGGCGCTGGTGATCACGCGGCCCTCCTGCAGCACGAACCGCGGATCGTTGCGCAGCGCGGTGTAGTCCTCGGGCAGCACGCACACGTCGGTGGCGACCGGCGCGGTGCAGCCGTCGCCGCGGCACGCCGCGGTCAGCTTGAACTTGCCGCGGGTGGTCGCGAGGTGGCCCTTCACGATCATGCGGTAGCGACCGGCGCCGAGGTGCCGCACCAGCTGCGAGTACGTCGTCGAGCCGTAGTCGTCGTTGCGCGCGATGTACGCGCCCCAGCCTGCCGCGGTCTCGCGATAGAGGTAC
>JAYTAJ010000970.1:0-2982 GCA_043737575.1 Myxococcales bacterium
GGCGGCGCTGGGTGATGGGCTGTGGCTGGGGCCGCGCGACGAGGCGAAGCGCGATGCTGCCAAGCGCGAGCGCGCGCAGATCCTCGAGCGCAGCGAGCGGGACAGCCGCGTCGTGCTGGTGTGCAACGACGGCGTCTGCGTGAGCGAGCCGCGCCGCGCTGACGCCCACGACATCGTGCTGCCGCCGCCGACGACTACGGCGCGCTGATCGATCGCGCGCGCAACCCGGACGGACCGATCGTGTCCTCCGAGCATGACGCGCACCCTGTCCGATCGAGAGAGCTCGGTCCTGTTCTCGCTCCGTGAGCTGCGGTCGATCGAGGCCGATCGGGTGGAGGACGAGGCGTTCGCCGCGCGCGAGACCGCCGCCGCCGCCGAACGCGTGCGCCTCGCCGAGGAGGCGCGGGTCCGCGACGCCGCTGCCGCCCGGGCGCGCGCCGACGAGGCCGCCGCCCACCACGCCCGCGAGGTGATCGCGCTGCGGGTACGCGAGGAGGAGCTGCGGGTGAAGGAGGCCGAGGCCCGGGCCCGCGCCGATCACGCCGCGGCGATCGAGGAGCGCCGCCTCGCCGAGGAGATGGCGGTGCGTCGCCTCGCCGCCGCGAAGCAGCGGCCGACCTGGCTGGTCGCGGGCGTCGCGATCTCGGTCGTCGCCACCGCGATCGCGGTCTTCATCGCGGTCGATCGCAACGCCCAGAAGTCCCGCGCCGACGCGATCGCCAACGCCGCCGAGCGCGATCGCATCGCCGCCGTCGACAAGGCCCGCAGCGCCCAGGCCGGGCTCGCCGCCGCCACGCTCGCGCTCGAGGAGATCAACGGCCAGCTCCGCGCCCTCGACGGCGAGATCGCGGGCATCGAGCGCGAGATCGCGAACGCCAACACCGCGGCCAAGCGCGCCGTCGCCGCGGCCAGCGCCGACGAGCTGCGCCGCCGCCAGCGCGTGCTGAAGGAGGAGGCCGAGCGGCGGGCGCGCATCATCAAGCCCCGCTGTCCGCCCGATCAGCCGCTGTGCTGAGTCGTCTCGACGATTGCGATGGCCCGACGCGGCGCGCGCGAGTAACCTGACAGCAGGTCCCGAACTCCCCGCGCGCGAGGCACCCGATGAGTCACGAGCCGCTGCCGCCGCTACGTTGCGAGTCCCGCCGCCCGACGCCGCCCGACACGGGCTGGCTCAAGTGGGCGCTGGCGCTGGTCGTCATCGGCGCGTCGACGATCGACGCGCTGTGGCTGATCCCCGCGCAGCGCGACGCCGCGCGCCACCGCCGCGCCCAGCAACACGCCCGCGATCTCCGCGCGTGGCAGTGCCCCGACGCCGCCCCCCCCGCACCCGCGCCCCGACGCGCGACCCGCGCCAACGACATCCTCCTCCTCGCCCCACGCCGCTGATCGCCTGCCCGCGTCGCTTCCACGCGCGCTTCCTCAGCGCCACGTCCGGACGCTTCTTCAGTGCCCGCGCCCGCAGCTACGTCACTGCCGCGTCCGCGCGCTTCTTCAGTGCCCGCGTCGTGCGCGCTTCTTCAGTGCCCGCGCTTCTTCAGTGCCCGCGTCGTGCGCGCTTCTTCAGTGCCCGCGCAGGCACTTCAGTGCCCGCGCACGGCACCCCGCCCGATCGTGCGTCGAGCCCACGCGCGACGCACCGGGTTCTTAAAAACAACTCAGATCGTGCAGCCGAGGCCGGTCGCGGTCGCCTTGACGCCGTCCGAGGCCGCCTTGCAGCTCGTCGCGGCGGCGGTCTTCGCGGCCTGGAGCGCGGTGGCGTCGAGGGCCGACCAGCTGGTGGTGGTCGCCTTCCAGCCCTCGGCCGACTTCTTCACGCCCTCGGCCGCGGGGCCGAACTTGTCGCACGCGGCGGCCTTCTCGACGGTCGCCAGGTACTCGTCGCACTCGGCGACGCCCGTGGTGCCCTTCGCCGCGGCGGGATCGACGGGCGCGGCGACCGGGTCGGTCGGGGCGGGCGTCGGGGTCGGGGTCGGCGTGACCGGCTCCACCGGCTTCTTGGTCTCGATGGCGGGCTTCGCCTCTTCCTTCTTCTTGCAGCCCGTGGCCGAGAGGGTGAGGGCGAGAGCGAGGGCAGAACCGATGCTGATGAGCTTCTTCATTGCGCCCACGGTAGAGGGTGCGCCTCGGCGGAGCCAATAATATCTTGTCATTTCAACGTGTTGAATTGTCGGCAGTTGTCGCGCCCGCGTTACGAACCGCCTCGTCGTAGTGACGCCAGCAGACCGGGTGGTACTCGGTGTCGCCCAGCTGCACCGTCGGTCCGTCGATCGCGGCGCGGCCGTCGGACAGGCGCAGATTGCAGATCGCCTTGCCGTTGCAGTACTGGCAGGTGACCTTCACCTCCTCGATGCGATCGGCGAGCTCCATCAGCCGCTGCGCGCCCGGGAAGAGGTGGGTGCGGAAGTCGGTGCGCAGCCCGTAGCAGATCACGGGCACGCCCGGATCGATCGTCGCGCGGCGCAGCGCGAGCACATGGGCGGGCGTGAGGAACTGGGCCTCGTCGACGAGCACGCAGTGATAGCCCGCGAGCTCGGCCGGATCGAGGGCGGTGCCCTCGTCGAGGATCAGGTCGGCCTCGGCGGTGAGGCCCGAGCGCGACGCGATCGTCGTCGTGCCGAACCGGGTGTCGATGCGCGGCTTCACCAGCAGCACCCGCTTGCCCTGCTTGCGGTAGTTGTGCGCGACCGCGAGGAGGTTCAGCGTCTTCGCGCTGTCCATCGTGCCGTAGCGAAAGTAGAGCTTGGCCACACCGTCACGAGGTCACGCGTCTCGGATGGGGGACCAATTGGAGGAGGCTGATTGATTCCCGAGGGTTGCGGTGCTCGACGAGGGCTTGCTGCCACCAGGCTGCCACGCGACGCGAACCACCGCAATTTTGCGCGCTCGATCAAGCGCTCGGTGGCGCGCTCGTGGGCGAGCGAACGGGTGGCGCGGCATCGAGCAAGAGTACCGCATCGCGGCGGACCTCGGGCATGAGGTGAG
>JAYTAJ010000971.1:0-2982 GCA_043737575.1 Myxococcales bacterium
TACTACGCCGAGAACCAGAGCCAGCTGAAGATCGTCCCGATCGACGACGGCAAGGCCGACGACGGCGCCGGGCCGATCACGCCGACCGCCGAGACCATCGCCAACGGCACCTACCAGCCGCTGTCGCGCCCGATCTTCATCTACGTGTCGGTCAAGGCCGCGGCCAAGCCCCACGTCGACAAGTTCGTCAACTACTACCTGACCAACGCGTCGGCGCTGTCGGCCAAGGTCGGCTACGTCGGGCTGCCGCAGAAGGTCGATGAGCTGGTCCACAAGCGCTACGCCGACAAGAAGATCGGCTCGGTGTTCCCGGGCGGCTCGATCGTCGGCGTCACCCTCGAGCAGCTGCTCGCAAGCGAGGCCGCGAAGTGATCGGGGGGGCGGCCGACGTCGTGGTGCCGGCCGCCGCCCGCCGGACGTCGACCACGCGCCAGACCCGCGGCCGCGCGGCGCGCTGGCACGAGCGCCTGATCGAGCTCGCCCTCGCCGGCTGCGGCTTCACGTCGATCCTGGTGACGATCGGCATCGCCGGCGTCCTGATCTACGAGAGCGCCGACTTCTTCCGCGAGGTCTCGCTCGCCGAGTTCTTCGGCGAGACCGAGTGGACGCCGCTGTTCGCCGACAACCGCCACTTCGGCGTGTGGGCGCTGGTGTCGGCGACCTTGACCACGACCGCGCTGGCGATGATCGTCGCGGTCCCGCTCGGCCTGCTCGCCGCGATCTACCTGTCGGAGTACGCCGCGCCGCGCACCCGTCGCATCGTCAAGCCCGCGCTCGAGCTGCTCGCGGGTGTGCCGACGATCGTGTTCGGCTACTTCGCGCTCACCGTCGTGACGCCGGCCTTGCAGCCCTACGTGCCCGGCCTGTCGGGCGGCAACATGCTCGCGGCCGGCCTGGTGATGGGCTTCATGATCGTGCCGATGATCGCGTCCTTGTCCGAGGACGCGATCTACGCGGTGCCGCAGAGCCTGCGCGAGGCCAGCTCCGGGCTCGGCGCCGGCAAGCTCGAGACCGTGCGCCGCGTCGTCGTGCCCTCGGCGTGGTCGGGCATCGCCGCGGCGATGACGCTCGCGGTGTCGCGCGCGATCGGCGAGACGATGATCGTCGCGATCGCCGCCGGCAGCCAGGCGAACTTCTCGTTCGATCCGCGCGAGCCGGGCCAGACCATGACCGGCTACATCGTCGACATCTCCAAGGGCGAGACCCCGACCGGCTCGATGGAGTACCAGACCATCTTCGCAGTCGGTCTCCTGCTGTTCGTGATGACGCTCGTCATGAACGTGATCAGCCACCGCCTGTCGCGCCGCCTGCGGGCGCAGACCCGGGCCTAGCCATGCGTCATCCGATCGATCTCACCGCGGACCGCCCCGGCCTCCTGGCCGAGCGGGTCTTCGTCTGGGTCTGCCGCATCGGCGCGCTGATCCCGCTGCTCGTGCTCGGCTGGCTGCTGTTGCGGGTCGGCGCCGACGGCATCGGCCGCCTCGATCTCGCGTTCCTCACCGATCCACCGTCGCAGCTCGACGCTGGCGGCGCTGGCCTCGGGCCGGCGCTGCTCGGCACGCTGTGGCTCATCACGCTGACCGCGGTCATCGCGCTGCCGATCGGCGTCGCCGCCGCGATCTACCTCGAGGAGTACGACCGGCGGTCGCGGCTGTCGTCGATCGTCGAGCTGGCGATCAGCAACCTCGCGGGTGTGCCGTCGATCGTCTACGGCATGCTCGGCCTCGGGCTGTTCGTGCGATGGATGGCGCTCGGCGAGTCGGTCATCGCCGGCGCGCTGACCCTGGCGCTCCTGGTCTTGCCGATCGTCATCACCGCGTCGCGCGAGGCCCTGCGCACCGTGAAGGACGTGCTGCGCGAGGCCGCGCTCGGCCTCGGCGCGACCCGCTGGCAGACCACGCGCCAGGTGGTGCTGCCGATGGCGCTGCCCGGCATCCTGACCGGCGCGATCCTCGCGGTGTCGCGCGCGATCGGCGAGACCGCGCCGCTGGTCGTGGTCGGCGCCGTCGCGTTCATCATGTACGGGCCCGACGGGGTCGACGCGCCGTACACCGCGCTGCCGATGCAGATCTTCCAGTGGACCTCGAACCCCAAGCGCGAGTTCCTCACCAACGCTGCGGCCGGGATCCTGGTGCTGATGGCGACGCTCCTCGTCCTCAACGGCTTCGCGATCTGGCTGCGCAACCGAACCCAGGCTCGACGTACATGAAGATTGCTGTCACCGGACTGCGGGCGTGGTTCGGCGATCACGAGGTGGTGAAGGGGATCGATCTCGCGATCCCGAGCCGCCAGATCACCGCCATCATCGGACCGTCGGGCTGCGGCAAGTCGACGTTCCTGCGCTGCCTCAACCGCATGCACGAGCTGGTGCCGGGCGCGCGCTCGACCGGCTCGGTGCGGCTCGACGACACCGACATCTACGCGCGCGAGGTCGATCCGGTGCTGGTGCGGCGCTGGGTCGGCATGGTGTTCCAGAAGGCCAACCCGTTCCCGTCGATGACGATCCGCGACAACGTGCTGGCCGGGCTGCGCCTCACCCATCGCTTCGATCGCAAGGAGGCACCCGAGGTGGTCGAGCGCGCGCTGCGCCAGGCCGCGCTGTGGGACGAGGTCAAGGACAAGCTCGGCCAGCCCGGCACCAGCCTGTCGGGCGGGCAGCAGCAGCGCCTGTGCATCGCTCGCGCCCTCGCCGTCAACCCCGACATCATCCTGCTCGACGAGCCGTGCTCCGCGCTCGATCCGATCGCGACCGCGCGCATCGAGGAGCTGCTGCTCGAGCTGCGCCGCGACTACACGCTGGTGATCGTCACCCACAACATGGGCCAGGCCCAGCGCGTCGCCGAGCGCACCGCGTTCTTCCTGCAGGGCGAGCTGATCGAGCTCGACGAGACCAAGACCCTCTTCTCCAGTCCGCGCGAGCCGCGGACCGCCGACTACATCGCCGGCCGCTTCGGCTGATAGACTCGTCGCCAAGATGAAACA
>JAYTAJ010000972.1:0-15593 GCA_043737575.1 Myxococcales bacterium
ATAGTGGCCATCTCGACCCTCGAAACCGGGCGCGTTTCGACCCGCCAAACCCGCGTAAAGTTGCCACCCCGTGCGGTCGGGATGGCCACTTTTGGCCAGTAGCGGCCATTGCCGCGAGACCACGCGCCCCACCTGTTGCGTAGAACGTTGCATTCGGCCAGCGGCGCGACAAGCGAGCTGCGGGACTACAGGGAAGGCGCCGCTCGAGAGCGGCCGCCCCTCATCCAACCTGTTCAACGACCCGCGCCCACAGGCTCTCTCATCGAATCCCACGATACAGGCCTGCTGCGTCGAACGAAGCCGCGCTCGATACCGCCGTGGCCCTCGGTGCCGCCGGCGATCTGCCGCCCGGGCCGACGGTCTCGAAGCTGGCGGCGCGCTGATCGTCCGGAACGGAGGCGAGCACCGAGGCACTACCAACGTGCATGTCAAACGGTCAGCGTGCGTGGGGATGGTTCATCGGCTTCGTGGTTATCGCGTGCGTGGGGTGCAAGCCCGACAAGCCCGACGTGCGCCCCGCGCGCGCCACCGGCGCGGGGATCCACGGCAGCCTGTACGTGGAGGTCGCGGCGCAGCAGATCCTGCTGCCGGACGTCGAGGTCTACGCGCACTCGACCACGACCGCCACCGACAGCGCGCCGGTCACGACCGACCTGTACGGCCGCTATGCGATCCCGCGGCAGCCGCCCGGCGTGTACGTCGTGCGATGGAGGGCGCAACGCGGATGGGCGCAGGGACAGCACCCAGACACGTTCGTGATCGCGAGCGCAACGCAGTACCCGCTCCCGGCCGCGATAACACCCGAGAAAACCGGCGGCGTGATCTTCGGGACGGTGACGCTCGCGGATGGCGGCTCGGCCTGGTTCCGCGACGAGCTATTTGCCGCGAACCGCACGGCGATGGTGACCGTGCTCGACGCCGCGCGCCGGGCGACCCTGGGCGGTCCGGTCCGCGCGAACACTGGCGGCGGGTATGCGGTGGCGGGGCTTCCACGCAACGCCGGCGCGACGGTCCGCGCGACGGCCGAGGCCGCGACGGTGACCCGCGCGGTCGCGGCGTCTGCCGTGTTCTTCGGCGGCGCGGCCGTGCCGACCAACGTCGCGCTCCCCAACCGGCGGCCCGAGATCGTCACGGTCTTCGCGCAAAGCGGGACGCAGACAGTGAAGACCGCGGCTCCGGGCACGACGGTCCGGCTCCAGGCGGTGACCCGCGACGGCGACGGTGACCCGCTGACGTACGTGTGGAAGACGGTGGCCGGCAGCGGCTCGCTGGCGCCGGCCGGCGGTCCCGCGGCCGACTGGACGTTGCCGGCGGAGCGGGGCGTGTACAACGCCTACCTGGAAGTGAAGGACGGACGCGGCGGGTTCGCGATCCATCACGTCGTCTTCGAGACCGGGAAGACCGAGGAGACGTTCTCGGGCCGCGCCGTGGACCGCACCGGCACCGGGGTCGCGGGCGCCACGGTCACCGTCAACGGGGTGCCGGCGACGACCGCGTCGAACGGCTTCTTCCAGGTGAGCGCCCCGCTCGACCGGCGGTACGTCGTCAACATCCGCAAGGAGGGGTTCGCGCTGTTCTCGCGGGTCGTCGACGCGGGCGAGACCGGGCAGACGTGGCGCCTGGTCCGGGCCCAGGCCCAAGTCGTGGACCCCACGAGGCCCATCGTGCTCGTCGACAACCGGCCGGAGCTCGAGAAGCGCAGGGCCAAGGGCGTCACGGTCCGCGTGCCGGCGGGCGCGCTCGTCGATCCGGCCGGCAACCGGGCCACCGGTCCGCTCACTGCGTACCTGGCCACGTTCGACATCGCGGGCGGCGAGGCGCCGGGCGACTGGGGCGCGATGCAGGGCGGCAAGGAGACCAACCTGATCTCGTACGGCGCGGGCGACGTCGAGTTCGTCGACGCCGCGGGCACGTTCTACAACCTCGCGCCCGGGACCCAGGCCGAGATCGAGGTGGTGCCGCCCGCGACGATGATGGCGGCGGCGCCGGCCGGCGCGCCGATGTGGTCGTACGACCAGACCGACGGCTACTGGAAGGAGTCGGGCACCGGTACGTTCGACGCCGCGACGGGCAGGTTCATCGGGAAGGTGAAGCACTTCTCGCCGTTCAACGCCGACCTCACGTTCGGCGACTCGGCGTGCATGAAGGTGCTCCTGTACCCGCCGCTCCCGGTCAACTCGCGGCTCCGCCTCACCGACCCGTCGTCGGCCCACTTCACGCAGACGATCGAGTTCGTGCTCAACCGTCCGCTGTATCCGATCTTCCGGCTGCTGCCCGGTATCGACGTGCAGCTCCAGCTCCTCGATCCCAGCGGGAACTCGTACGGCAACCTGGTCGTCGAGGAGGTCCCCGGCACGCCCCTGCCCGGCGCGATCGTGAACACCGGGGTGGCGGTCATCCCGGCCGGGACGCCGGCGTGGCTCGACGAGCCCTTCACTCCGTGCAAGCTGGTCACCCTGCGGCTCGACGTCGCGACGCAGCCGAGCGTCTTCCTGTCGTTCAAGCAGGAGGGCTCGGATCCCAAGGCGGAGAAGTACTACGCCGCGGTCGACCCCGCGCACCTGCGCGACACGCTCGGCGAATGGTGGACCACCAACGGCTTTACCCTCGGCGCCGACGGATGGCCGGACAATGCGATCCGGACGTCGTA
Organism: Myxococcales bacterium; assembly: GCA_043737575.1. Lineage (GTDB taxonomy): Bacteria > Myxococcota_A > Polyangia > Haliangiales > Haliangiaceae > UBA2376. The sequence goes on from JAYTAJ010000972.1 coordinate 2,651, forward strand.
CCTGAACGACAACGACCTCGGCTCCGGCCGCGACATGTACTTCCGGGATCTCGGCGGCGGGCGCATCGCGGCCTTCGTCACGAACTACGGGGCCTTCGATCAGGATCCCGCCAACGCCGATCTCGCCGACGCGCGCGCCACCCCGGGGGCGACGGTGTGCATGGAGTACTCGCCCATCGAGGACGACGGCGACCCGACCACGTCGGCCCCGCCGATCACGCCGATCGTGAAGTTCTTCGTGTACGCAGGCAACGGCGGCCAGGCGAACGCGGCGCTAGCGCGCAGCGCGAACCTCGACAACTTTGGCGAGAAGTTCGTCCCCAACCTGTGCCTCAACTGCCACGGCGGCAACTACTACATCGACGAGACCGCGACGCCTGCCTTCGCCGACGTGAACATGGGCGCGCGCTTCCGCGAGCTCGACACCGCGACCTACAAGTTCCCCGGCGGCGCGGTGGTCCCGAGCGCCGCGGCGAAGGCGCTGTTCAAGCAGCAGAACCTGATGATCCGGAACGCCGGCAACGGCGCCTCGGCGAGCGCGATCCGGGCGCTCATCGACGGCTGGTACATCTCCGGAACCACCGACCAGGACAACACGTGGGAGCCGAGCGACTGGACCGGGGCGCCCAAGGAGGCCCTGTACCACGACGTCGTCAAGGCGAGCTGCCGTACGTGCCACGTAGCCTTCGACGACGACGCGACCCGGAACGGCAACAGCTGGACGACGTACGAGCAGCTCACGTTCCGCCGCTCGTTCCTCGAGAACTACGTGCTGTGCGGGGGCACTGCCCGCTCCGACTATCGCTACATGCCGCACGCTGTCGTCACGTACCGGAACTTCTGGCTGAGCGGCACGCCCCACCGCCCGGGCGTCCTCCGATCCTATGCGGACGGCGCGACGTGGCCCACCTTCGGCGAGTGCTCGCCGCCGTGATCGATCAATGCGCTTGAGCGGCGCCTCGGGACGCGCGACAGTTCCGGGGCGGAACGTGGTGGTGCGAGATCCGGACGCGGAGCGGTCGATCGAATCGCTGGACGGCGATCTCCGCGAAGCGCGTCCGGGTGAGGACGCCGTCGGGATGGACGAGGTGCGCGCGCGCGCCGAGCGCGTGCTGTTCGGGGCGGCCGAGCCGGCGCGCCTGGGCCGCTTCGTACTGTTCGGACCGATCGCCGGCGGTGGGATGGGGATGGTGTACGGGGCGTACGATCCGCAGCTCGATCGCCAAGTCGCGCTCAAGGTGATCCATCCGCGGCAGCGCCGCGATCTGCGCGCGCGCGCGCGCCTGCTCGGCGAGGCGCGGGCGCTGGCGCGGCTCGATCACCCCAACGTCGTCCCGATCCACGATGTCCTCGAGGTCGACGATCAGATCGTGCTGGTGATGGAGCTGGTCTCCGGGCAGACGCTGGCCGCGTGGGAGCGCGCGGCGGTCCACCCGTGGCGCGAGATCATCGCCGTCTACGTCGAGGCGGGGCGCGGGCTGGCGGCCGTGCACCGCCTCGGGCTCGCCCACCGCGACTTCAAGCCAGCCAACGCGATCGTCGGCGACGATGGCCGGGTCCGCGTGCTCGACTTCGGCCTGGCGCGCGCCGACGGCGATGATGCGTTGGCCCCGACCGAGCCGGGAGGCGCTCCGTCGGCGGCGCCTTCGCTCACGGCGACCGGCGAGGTCCTGGGCACCATCGGCTTCATGGCGCCCGAGCAGCTGCGCGGCGACACCGCGACCGCGGCGTCCGATCAGTTCAGCTTCTGCGTCGCGCTCCACCGTGCGGTGTACGGTGCGCCGCCTTTCACGGGGAGCACGATCGCCGAGCTGCAGGCCAGCATGGAGGCCGGGCGGATCGATCCCGGGCCGGGCGGCACGCGTGCCCCGGGCTGGCTGCGCGCGGTGCTCGCGCGCGGGCTGGCGACCGATCCCGCGGCGCGGTTTCCGGCGATGGTGGAGCTGCTGGCGCAGCTGGAGCGCGAGCGCGGTTGGCGGCGGTGGCGCGGCCCGGCGGCGGTGGTCGCGGTGGTCGCCGCCGCGGCGACGGCGGCCATCGTGGTCACGCGCCCCGCGCCGGATGTGCTGGCGGCGTGCGACGGCGGCCGCGTCGAGATCGAGGAGGTCTGGAATCAGGCCGAGCGTGGTCGCATCGCGGCTGCCATCGCGGCGCCGGGCACGCCCTATGCGAGCGCGACCACCGAACGCGTGGTCCGTGAGCTCGAGGACTACCGCGACGCATGGTCAGCCCAGCACGGCCGCGCGTGCAAGGCGCACCGCCGCGGCGCGCTGTCGGCGGCGCTCCTGGATCGGACGATGGCGTGCCTGCACAAGCGGCGCCGCGATCTGGCGGCGGCGACCAGCGTGCTCGGTCGGATCGATCCCGCCGCGGTCAGCCGCGCGGTCGACGTCGCGGTCGGGCTACCACCGGTGGCCGACTGCGGCGATCTCGATCGCGTCGAGCGCGAGGGCGCGCTGCCGGTGAGCGCCGCGGCGCGCGCGCAGGTCACGGTCCTCGAGGCGCGCATGGGACACGCCGAGACGCTCGAGCGCGTGGGCCGGGCCCGCGAGGCGCTCGCCGCGGTGGTCGCGATCGTCGCCGACGCCCGCCGGGTCGGACACCCACCGCTGCTGGTCGACATGCTCCTCGCCGAGGGCCGGTTGCGGTTGATGCGCCGTGAGCTGGTAGAGGCGCGCGTCCCGCTGGCCGCCGCCAAGGACCTGGCGCTCGAGCACGGCCTGTTCGCCGCCGCGGTGATCGCCGGCGCGCGCCTGATCTACGTCGACGGCCAGGAGGGACGCGCGCTCGACAGCCTGCTCGGCGAAGCCGGCGTGTTCGAGCCGATCAGCCGCGGTCTGCGCGGTGATCGCTTCGCCCGCCCGCTGCTCCTCAACAGCATCGGCGTGCTCCACATGTCGCGCGGCCAGCGCGAGCCGGCGCGAGCCGCGTTCGAGGCGGCGCTGGCGGCGCGCGAGGCCGTCGGCGGCGACGACCTCGAGTTGACCAGCATCGACAAGAACCTGGCGATGATCACGGCCGACCCGGTCGCGCGCGAGGCGCGCGCCCGCGAGGTGTGGGTCCGCCTGCGCGATCGGCTCGGAGCGCAGCACCTGCTCACGATCCAGGCGCTCTACGTGTACGCGCACTACGTCGTCGATCCGACGGAGGCGTTGCGGCTGGCGAGCGACGCCTGCGGTGACTACCAGCGGTTCCACGCCGAGCTGATCCCGTCGCGCGCGGCGTGCGTCTCCTACGCGGCGTTCCTCACCGCCGAGACCGGCGATGCCGCGGGCGCAGCCCGCCTATACGACGAGGTCGTCGCGTTCGCCGCCGGCTCCGAGGACGAGGACGCGGTCGCGTGGCGCGGCCTCGCCGCCGGGCACCTCGGCCTGTCCCGCGGAGAGGACAGCGCGGCACTCGCCCACTTCGAGGCGATCCGCGTCGGGTCCGCGGGCCGGACCGATTGGTGGGAGCGCCAGCGCACCGCCCACGCGCTGCTCGGTGCCGCGCTGGCCGAGCGCGCCCTCGGCCGCACGCGCGATGCGCTCGCGCACCTCGACGAGGCCGCCGCGATCTACACCGAGATCACGGCCCTGAACGAGAGCGTCGACAACCACCAGCGTCTGGCGATCGCGCGCCGGGCTGCCGCGGCGATCCGCGACGAGCCGTAGCGCTCAGCCGACGACGACGTAGCCGCTGGTGATGACGCCGTCGCGGCGGCGCTGGGTCACCAGCAACCGCCACCGGCCCGTCGGCCCACCGGCCGCACCAGCGCCATCACCGCCGCCGCGTAGGTGTCGCTGACGCCGGGGTTGTCGATGGCGATGTTGCGCGGCGGCGTTCGGAGAGTGGCTGATGAGCACGCGTACCTCGGACGCACCGCTGGCCACCGTCGCGAGGTTCTTCACCCGCACGAAGACGTGGTTGTCCACGCCCCGGAGCGGGCTCTGGTGCGGCGGCTCGATCGAGTACGCCGGCGTCGCCCACAGCGCCGCGACCGGCAGGGCGCCGCGTCAGACCCAGAGATCGGGACTCGACGCTTGCCAGCCGGGTGACGCGCCGCCACCGCCGACGTCGCTCAGGTTGTCGCGGATCACCAGGTTCCCCGTCGAGAACGTCGCAGCCTGCGCGACGGCTTTCGCTACGTTGAGGCGGCCAAACCCGTGGGTCGTGGTGAAGCCGGTGGCCCCGCCGATGAGCGTCGCCGACGCGCGCAATATCGCGCGGACCTCGCGCCAGTTCAGCGCGGGACGCGCGGACAGCACCAGCGCGGCGGCGCCCGCCACCAGGGCGGTCGCGTGGCTGGTCCCGCCGGCGGACGCATCGTGGTTCAGCAGCGGCCCGGTGGAGATCGCGGATCTCCTGGAGTGAGCGAGCCGGAGCGCGGGATAGACTTGGAGCTGGTCTCCGGTGATCGCCACGATCACCGCGTACTCGCGGCCCAGGACACCGGGCGCCCCGAGTACCACGCCATTGCTGACCTTGAAGCCGGTCGGCTTCGTGACCTTGATCATGCTGGTGGTGGGGGACATGGCGCCGGGAACCGGCGGGGCGGGCAGCGTGAACTCGGCGGCGAGGGTCGTCCTTGCTGTCCTGCGGCCGAGGCACGGGCCACCGCCCGCCAGGGTCGCGGCCATCATCGGATCGACCAGCGGGGTGCCGACGGTTCCGCTCGATGGCGCCAGCAGATCGAGCCGCGGCCCGAACGGGCTGTACGACGCCCGGGCCTCGGCACCGGTTGCGGACGTCGGGGCGACCGACGCGCCGACGGCGATGGTGCGAGCGTGGGCCGCCATCTTCCGGTGCAGCGTGAAGTCGACGTTGTTGAGGTTACCCGCGGCAACGCACATCACGCAGCCGCGCCCGTCGCGTCCGAAGGTCGTCACGAAGTTGATGGCCTCGTCGAGGACTGCGGGCAAGGCCACGCCAAACAGGTCCGCGCCCCAAGAGTTCGACAGGACGTCGGCGCCGGGCCGAGACGGATCCCGCCGACCCGTGGCCGGCGCGAAGCCGGCCGCCCAGACCAGCGTGTCAGCGCAGTTCTTGTCGAGGTTCGCGGTCGACTGCGGGAGGCGCGCGTCGATCAAGCGACAGTTGCCGGCGACACCCGCGGTCCCGCGGCCGTTGTTGGCCGCGCCGACCGCCGCCGACGCGCACTGCGTCCCGTGCGGATCGGTCACCGCGGGCAGCGTGCCGCCGAAGGCGTACCGGGCGACGAGCTTGGTCGCACCATCGGCGAACGTCGCCAGATCCGTGTGCGAGGCGTTGACCCCGTGGCTGTCGACCACCGCGACCGTGACCGCGCGGCTGCCCGCCCCCGAGGGCAAGGCCCACGCCGCCGGGCAGCCGATGCGCTGCAGATCGCGCTGCTCGGGGAACAGGTAGTCAGACGGATACGCATCGCTGATCGTGATCCGGAGGACATCGGGCTCGGCGAAGGCGACCGCGGGGTTCGCGACGAGCTCGGCGAGCGCCGCCACCAGGTGCTCGTAGCAAGGGAGCGGCGCCGCGCCGAGCACGTGGCAATTTCCGGCGTAAGGAACGGCCTCGATCACGACGAGCCTCTGCTCCTCGGCGAGCGCCGCCACCTCAGCCGCGCCGACGTGCCCCGCGAACCGGACGATGAGCCGGCCCGTGAGCCCGTCGATGCGTCCGGCGATGTGCATCGGCGCGGCGAGCCGGCCCGTCAGCTCGGCCGCGGGCGCGCGTCGCTCGACGATCTCGACCAGCGCGGCCTGCGCGCGCGCGCGTCTCGGTCCGCGCGGCAGGCGCGCGAGCACCCCGTGCTCGTCCGGGTGGGTGCCCGGCAACCACGGCGCCGCGGTGATCTGCGCCGCCGACAGCCACTGCTCGATCAGGGCGCGGGCGTCGCGGCCGGTGGCATGCACGATCACGCGATCGCGATCGGGCCGGAACACCGCGGTGCCGCCGTCAGCGGTGCGGTAGCAGAGCGGCGCGTCCTTGTCCTTGGCGCGATCCTCTCGTGGGCGCTGGGCCTGTTTGCGCTTGTCCGCGGCCGCTCGGTCTTGCTGTGTCGCCATGACTCCCTCGCTTCACCGGGTAGTGACCATCGGCGCCTGTTCGTTCCCACCGCGCGACTGCCTTCGAGTCCGGAACACCCGCGATCCGCGCGACACTATCCGTGCATGAGCCTCTCACGTTCTAGACTCCTCCTCCTCTCGGTCGTGCTCGCGATCGTGGCCGTCGTGCTGGTCGTGCTGCTGCGAAGCTGCGACGAGCGCCCGCCGGCATCCGGCCCGTCGGGGTCGGCCAAGCGCGAGGTCCCGATGGATGCCGGGAAGCCGGCGCCCCCCGTGTTTCCATCACCGGCCCAGGCCTGCGATCTGACGCCCCGCCCCCGCGACGACTCGTGCCCGATCGAAGGGTGCGGCTCGAACGCCGCGTACGTGAGCGGCTTCGTCATCGACGGCCTCAACCTCGACGGCTGCCGCAACCACGACGGCGCGCTGCTGGTGCGCGGCTCGGTGCGCAAGGGAGCCAGCTCGTGTCCGGACGTCGCGATGAACCTCGACGTGCTCGACGGCGCGTTGATCGGCCGGGCGACGGACGGCGGCGCGATCGTGTGCAGCGCCACCGACGTCAGCGGCCTCACCTTCACCGTCGAGGGGCCGTCGTGGGCGCTCGGACTCGAACCGACACTCACCATCGCGACGCGGACCCTGCGCATCCGCGCGACCGACACCGTCGAGGCCTGGAATCCCATCGGGCCGCGAGAGGTCGTGCGGTCGTACACGTTCGAGCCGACCGAGCCGGGCGCGGCGCCGGTGTGCGTGCCGGCGTCGGGCTGGCTCCAGCCGTGGGCGTCCGTCGCGGCCGACGCTGGGACCGGCGCGGCCGAGCCGACGCCTGCCGTGCTCGTGTTCGGCGAGCTGTATCACCGGAAGGAGGCGGTGGTGCTCGCCGCGCCGACCGACCGTCCGTTCCAGCGCGAGCGCTGGCTCAACGTGGCGTGCGCCGGCGGCGCGCTGTCGAAGATGCGCTTGATGGGCCTCGATCCGCTGCGCTCCCCCGCCGCGGTCGACGAGCGGCAGGCGACACTGAAGATGATCACCGCCAAGTACTGCGGCGACCTCAGCTTCACGAGCAACGGCATGCCGCTGCTGTGGGAGTCGCTGAACGGCCGGACGGCAACCTTCGCCGTGCGCCCACCCGAGGTGGGGCCAGTCGAGGCCTGCTGGACCTCGACCGGCGCCACGTGCCTGTCGCACGGCCGGGCGTGGCGCGCCGGTGCGCCGACGGTGCACCAGTACGGCGCGTACATCTTGGCCACCGAGGCCGCGCTGCTCGAGACCGTCCACGGCGTCTGCAACATCCCCCACTGTCCCGCCGACGGCACCTGCCCGACGTCCGGGGGCCGCACCGTGTACTGGAAGACGTCTACCGCGTTCCACGCGCACCCGTAGCCGCGGAGCGTCAGCGCTCGCCGTCGCTCTGCGGGCGCAGCGTCCGGGCCCACACGTCGAGATCGGCGTCGCTGACGTCGCCTCGGTCGCCGGCGTCGGCGGCGAGCAGCGCGCGCAACGCCTGGCGGGCCCGGAACAGGCGGCTGCGGGTGGTCGCTGCCTCGATGTCGAACACCTCGGCGAGCTGGTCGCGCTCCATCTCCTCCCAGTAGTGCAGCTCCAGCAGGAGCTGCTGATCGAGCGGCAGCGCGCGCAGAGCCGACAGCAGGCGCGCCTGATCCTCGCGGCGCGCGATGCGGCTGCCAGCGCTGGTGCTGAGCGAGGCCACCGAGATCTCGTCGAAGTCGAGCGTGACGCCCTGGCGCGCGCGCTTCCGCCAGTAGCCGTACAGGATGTGGCGCGCGATCGAGAACAGGTAGGTCCGGAAGGTGCTTTGACGGCGAAAGGTGTCGCGGGTGCGCACACACGCGAGGAAGGTGTCCTGCACCAGCTCGTCGAGATCGCCGTCGACCTTGTGCTCGAAGAACCGGTACAGCGACGCGAAGTGTCGCTTGAATAGCGTGTTGCCGGCGGCGCTGTCCCCTGCGCACCACCGGTCGAGCACCTCCAGCTCGTCGTCCGACATTGGTTGCATCGAGCGTAGCTGATCTGCCGACTCAGTCGGAGGCTTCGGCGCCGGCTACAGCGCGGAGAGCGCGGCCTCGACGTCAGCCTTGAGGCAGCCGTTGCGGTTGGACGCGCCGACGCCGAGCACGTCGCCGCTGCGGCCGGTGGCATCGACGAGGACGCAAGACGGGATCAAGAGATCTCGACCATCGGGCCCCGTGCTGCGCGCCCGGAGCTGCTCCGGGCCCGCCGCGCCGTGCCGGGCGAGGACTCCCGTGACTCGGTCGAGGTCCGGAACGCTCGCGTAGGTCGCGCCACTACCCGTGCACATCACCACCATGGCTGATGGCCCGGAGGCAGGACCTATGAAGTGTCGAGAGTTGGTTTCGGTTGCGGAGCTCAGCACGGCGGATCGCGCCGCCTTCACCGGCGCGATCCTGGCATTGAAGGTCGCGCCCAGCAAGATCGCGGCGGCGGCCACCGCGGTGACGGCGGGCGGCGGCGCGCCCAACCGCTACGACGACTACGTGTGGATGCACAGCACCGTCGGGTCCGGCGCCCACTTCGGCCCGGCCTTCGGCCCGTGGCATCGCGAGTTCCTGCGCCAGTTCGAATTCGATCTGCGCCAGGTCTCCGGCAGACCCGACATCGTGATCCCGTACTGGGACTGGACCACCGGCGCAACGGGCCAGCCGAACTGGCCGTTCACCGACGATCTGCTCGGTCCCCTGGGCAACACCGCGGGCCTCGTCACCACCGGCCCTTTCTCCAATCCAGCCACCTGGCGGATGAACATCCGTCGGAGGGTACCCCGTCTCGACAGGCTGGCTCAGGTCGCGGACACGAGCCTCCAGTTGCGCCGCCGTCCTGCCACCATGAGCCCCGGCGTCGACGTTTCGTTGCCGACCGTCAACAACGCGCGCACCGCCATGGCGATGACCTCGCCGTACGACGCATCGCCGTACAACGAGCTCAACAGCGGGTTCACCAACGCCCAGATCAACGCGCTCGTCAATGGGTGGGTCTCGGCGAGCTTCCGGAAGTTCCTGGAATGGGTGCTCCACAACGGCACCCACACCTGGGTCGGTGGCCAGGACGACTGGCCCAGCGGCGCGACCCCGACCTTCATCGCCGGCCCGATGTCGATCCCGGCGGTGGCGGTGAACGATCCGGTGTTCTGGCTGCACCACTGCAACGTCGACCGTCTGTGGACGACATGGCAGCAGCGCCAGCCGCCCGGCACCTATGTGCCGACCACGGGCGCCGATGCCGGGCACAACCGGACCAACCAGATGGTCCACTTCGAGGCCACCAACGCCGGGAACTTCAACGCGGCGCTGAAGAGCACGCCGGCCGACGTCGTCGACAGCCGCGGGCAACTCGACATCTGGTACAAGAGCGATCTGCCGCTGATCACGCCGGTGACGCCGTCGGTGAACTTCGGCGACGTCCCGGCCAACCTCACGACCGACTGGCCGGTGAAGTTCGACGTGCGCACCTGCCGACGGGTCAAGTTCCGCGTCACCGCGGTGGGCGGCGCTAACTTCAGCGCGCCGGCCACTCAGGGCGACGTGATCGCCGACCATCATCACGATCGCGACCCGGTGCGGACGCAGGTCTTCCTGGAGTTCCATGCGCTCGGCACCGGCGGCGTGGTCCAGCCCGGGACCGCGACGATCGCCGCCTTCATCGACGACACCGAGGGCTACTTCGGCACGGCCGGCGCCGAGTACCAGGTCGGCACGTTTCCGATCACCATGTCGGCGCGGCCGGTGGCGGCACCGCGGGCGGCGGTGACCTTCGTGCTCGATCGATCCGGCAGCATGTCCGAGAGCGTCGGGCCGGCGGGGACTAAGTACGATCTGCTGCGCTCGTCGTTGCGCGTGGTGGCCGCGCTAATGCGCACCGACGACGCGATCGGCCTGGTGAGCTATGATGATCTGGTCGCGACGATCACCCCGACCATGCCCCCGCTGGGAACGGTGTCGCCTCCCGGCGCAGGCCGCCTGGCGGTGGAGAACGCGATCACCTCCGGGGGGCTGGTGCCGCGCGGCGCCACCGGGATCGGCCGGGGCATGATCGCCGGCGCCGCGCTGCTGGGGACGGTGCAGACCGACGCCAGCTACCCGATCAAGGCGATGGTGGTGATGACCGACGGCAACGAGAACGTCACCCCGAACGTGACCGATCCGACCGTGACCAGCGCCATCGCCTGGTTCAGCGACCACGTCTACGCCATCGGGCTCGGCGACGAGGCCAACGTCAGCACTACGACCCTGGGCGCGATCGCTCGCTACCAGCTCATCACCGGCAATATCACCACCACCGAGCGGCAGTTCCTGCTCACCAAGTACTTCCTCCAGATCCTCGCCACGATCACCGGCAGCGCGATCGTCGTCGATCCGCAGGGCGAGCTCCGCCCGGGCGATGAGCACCGCATCCCCTTCGACATCGGCGACAGCGACGTATCGATGGACGTGGTCGCGATCTGCCCGGTGGCGCCGTTGCTCGACCTGACGCTGGAGGCGCCCGACGGCACCGTGATCCACGCCGGCTCGGGACCGAACGTCGAACTGCAGATCGATGGCGGCGACGAGTTCTACCGGGTCCGCCTCCCGGCGATCGCGGCCGACGGGGCGGGCACCCACGCCGGCCGGTGGACCGCGGTGCTGCGGATCGGCGAGCCGCGCAAGACCAACACCGCCGTCGCGCTCAGGCGCAAGGATCCCGGTCGGCAGAAGCTCGACTGGCAGGTCCTGGCCGACATCGATCGGAAGGCGCTGGCCGCGGTTGCCGAACGCGGCGCGCTGCCTTATCAGGTGTTCGTGCAGAGCTACTCCAACCTGCGGATGGAGGTTGAGGTTCGCCAGGACGGGTACCTGCCGGGCACCAAGCTCACGCTGTTCGCCGGGCTTCAGGAGTACCGACAGCCGGTGGCGAGCGGCGCGCGGGTCGCCGTCGAGGTCACCGAGCCCGACGGCGGCGAGGTACTGGTCTCGCTCGCCGAGGTCGCGCCCGGCCGCTTCGAGGGCGCGCACATGACCTCGCGCAAGGGCGTCTATCAGTACCGGTTCCGCGCCAGCGGCGTGACCCGCGGCGGCCGGCCGTTCCAGCGCGAGGACACCCGAACGGCGGCCGTCAACGCCCGGCTCGCGCCGGGCGGCGATCTGGCAACGCCCACGGCCGTCGATGACGGCAGTCAGGATCGGCGGCGCTGGTGCGCGCTGGTGACATGCCTGCTCCACGAGCCGTCGATCGCCCGCGCGCTCGAGAAGCACGAGGTCGATCCGCGCGAGATCGAGGCATGCCTCAAGCGGTACTGCGTGGCGGCGCGCGCGACGCACGCCGTGACTGACGCGCCGACCGAGGAGGCTCCGATGAGCGAAGAGATCGAGCGGTTGCGCGAGGAGCTGCGCGGGCTACGTGCAGAGTTCAAGCAGAGCGCCGCGTTCGACAGCGCCCACTGGGACGAGTTGCTCGTCGCCGCGCCGGTCGCGAATGAGGTGGTGTGCGCGCCGCGCCTGGTGGCCGCCGAGGATCCCGCGCATGCGGCGCACCACGACAGCCCACTGCCGGCGCTGATCATCGACGACGACGGCACCACGCGAGTCTTCCGTCCCGGCGGTGGTCATGGTGATCACGGTGGTCATGGCGGGCTCCCCGGCCCTGGAGAGCCGGACTCTGACGCCGGCCACGACCACGGCCGCGACGATCGCAGCGGCCACGATCACAGCGGTTCGCCGAAGAAGAAGTGACCACGCCTGCGCTCCGATCGCGTCGTGGTCAACCCGGTGGCGTGCACCGCGGCGCGGCGTGGTCGCGCTCGCGTGTCTGGGCGTCGTGCTGCGCTTGCCACGACCGGGTGCGGCGTCGACGAAGTCGTGGGCGGCGGCGCACGCGAAGCGGGCGCTGGCATCCTCGCGTACGGCGTCGCCGCCTCGGGAGTATCGGACGCGAGCGCGTCGCGTCGGGCGGCGTGACGATGGTCGCTATCGCCAACCGTCGTACCTGAGCGTGCACGCCGAGGCGCGCCCGGTGGTGTCGGAGTGGAGCTTCGGCGACCGGAACCTCCATGTGGCTTCTTCGTCTGCGGCGCGGTGTCATCCGATGGCGTGAGCTGGCTCGGCACCACCCGCGACGAGGTCGTCGGGTTCAGCTTCCCGGGCACGGCCTCGTTCGTGCCCGCCGGCACGGCGTTCGTTGCGGCCGGCGTGATCGGCCCGACGAGCGATGCGGCAAGGGCGCTGGTCGTCCGACGGTACGCCGCTGCGAAAGTCCGGAACGGCGGCGACCGTCAACGCACTACCGCGGTGGACGTCGGGTGTCCGCCCGCGTTCAACGTCAACCGTGAAACCCAGGAGGCGACGATGAGCTCACTGCCCGCAGATCCGGTTCCCGAGAAGGCCTTGCCACGAGCGTTGGCCGAACGCCTGTCGCAACGACTCGCCAACTTCAAGCTCGGCGATGCCGTCATCGACCGGATCGTCGATCGCGTCCTGATCAACGGCCTGTCGATCATCAGGTTCAACCCCTGCATCTACGGGGTCTGCATCGACTACCACACCGACAAGCCCCCGCGCCTCGACGTCCTCTCCGCCGCGCACGGGATAGCGAAGTGGGAGGTGTTCCCCTACGGCATCATCGACTGGGACCGCTTCCACGTGCGCATCGCCTTCAACGTCGACGAGCTCGAGGGCAAGGGACTGAGGCGTGACTTCGACCGCTGAACTCACGGGAGGGCTGTCGCGAGCCCTGCCCCGACGGGGTCATGCCCCCGTCGGGTCCCCCGCCAAGACGCGAGACAGTTCTGATCAAGCTGAGTCGCCGCCCGCTCCCTCTCTGCCAACGTAGTTGAGACACCGGCCGCTCGGAAGATCAGTGTCGAGGGCAACCGAGGAATCCACGATGATGAACGGAATGGCAAAGTCGAC
>JAYTAJ010000973.1:0-2979 GCA_043737575.1 Myxococcales bacterium
TCGCAGCAGCTGAACCAGTGGCTCGTCGAGCGTGTGCTGCTCCGTCGCCCACAAGACGCTCACGATCCGGGTCTGGAACCGCTGCTCCGCGACGTCGAACGGCCGAAGATAGACACGCACCGATGTCGTCCCTCGCGCCGCCTTGGTGGGGTACCGCCACACGCTCAGCGAGAACGTGGTCGGCGTAGTCACGAAGCCCCCCAGTTTCGTCAGCACTTTGGACTCGCGAATGCCGGTCGCCGTCGACACGGTGAGGCGATCGGCGACGACGGCTCTGGCCTCGAAGTACTCCGCGATCGCGCGCGCGACCAGCGGGTAGTCCCTGGGCACATCCATCGGTTGCAGATGGACACCGAGGTACCTAGTCGGTGGTGCACTCATACTGTTCTTTGCATGGGTCGTAATCCGAGATATCCGCCGTCAGCTTGATCACCCCGTTGGCGTAGCACTTCTGCATGAGGCGGTTCATGACCTCGATGCCGCCGAGGCTCGACGACGCGGCCGAGTACGTGCCGTCGGGCCGCACGAGCTTGTTGTAGTAGATGGGGACGTTGTGCTGATACGAGTCGCGTTGCGCTTTTCCCTTCTCCTCACCCGATGGCCCCTTCGGCTTGAACTCCCAGATCATGCAGCTCTCGGGTTCGATGCAGTCTGGTTTGTAGTGTGGTTTGCCCTCGGGCGGAAACCGCGCCACCGCGATCTCGGTGATCGGCACCTTGCAGCTGTACTTCTTCCACATGCGCTCGTGCTGCTGCTTGCCGTACGCGTTCGAGAACTGGAGCATCAGGTCGTAGTTGCCATTCAGTGCTGGATTGGCGCGAAGCTTGACGAGGCGCTCCTGCTGCTTCTTCAGCTCTCGCTGCAGGCTCTTGCCGAGCTTCTGCGTCTCGCGCTTGTCAGCGAGCGCCTTCACCCGCGCCTCGAGCGCGGGCGCGTCGTTCAGGACGCCGTCGATCGCGGCGCGCATCGTGTCCTTGATCGGATCGGCCACCGCGATCCCCGCCGCCCGCTGCTCGTCCTCCTCGCCGGGCTCCCAGTCCTGGCTGCAGAACCCGGCCCAGATGTCCTTCATCCCCTGGCAGTCGACCAGGTACGTGGCGCGGGCACGCGCCTCCCAGGCTGCGACGTCGCGCTCGAGCTGCGAGCCGTCCGACGACGCGCCCTTCTGCAGGTTCTCGACCGCGGCGCGCACCACCGGCGCTCCGCTGCCGAGGATGACGTTCGCGCAGGCCGCCTCGGTCTGCTTGAAGCCGTCCTCGAAGGTCTTGAAGGTCTCGTCGGCGTCGCGCTGCGCGGCGGCACGGATGTCGCTCCACGGGCCGTCGCTCGCCGAGATCGCCTTCGCGCGCGAGAGATCCTCCGCCTCTTCGCGCCAGCGCTCGCGCGCCTTGTCGAGGCCCGCGATCACGGGCTGCGCGAGCGCGTCGGCGAGCTTCGGCAGCTCCTCGACGCCGTCGGTGTCGCTGCCGTTGCGCGCGATCGCGTCGGTCAGCTCGCGGACGCGCGCTTCGCACTTGCCCGGCAGCGTATCCATGTCGTGCTGGTGGAGCTTCAGGTCCTCGAGATCGTCGAGCGCCGCCTCGAGCTGGCGGATCCCGTCGGGCCACGTGGCGAGGATGCCCTTCGCCGCCTTGTCGGTCGTCGCGCTTCCGCCGAGCGTCTCGACGCCGCCCTCGATCGCGGCGAGCAGCACCTTCGCGCGCTCGACCGCGCCGAGCCCCGAGTCCTCCGACACGCGCGACAGCGTCGACGCCAGCTCGCGCGCATCGCGATCGAGCTGCTCGAGGATCGCCTTACGCCCGCCGGCCGACCGGCCGAGCGTCGCGAGTGCGTCCTTCACCTCCGGATGATCGACGCCCTTCAGCAGCCGCTCGCACGCTTTCTCCGCGACCTCCTCGCTCTTGTGGCCCGCCGCGTACATCACGCGGCCCGCCGCGGCGAGCCCGCTGTCGACCGCGCGCAGCGCGCCCTCGGCCGCGTAGTCGTCGGTCTCCTCCTCGGCGTCTTCGAGCTTGTCGTCGTCGCGGCGCGCGCCCTCGATCGCCTGCTTGGTCGCGTCCTGGTACTGCGCCGCGAGCTTCGGCAGGTCGGTGAGGCCGTCGGGATCGTTCTTCGCCTCGAAGTCGTGGGCCTGGCGCACCAGCTCCTGGTCGCGCTCAGTGCACATCTGCGCCTCGGCCTGGGCGTGGTGCTGGCCCTGATGCAGCGCGCGCAGGTGCGGCACCACGCCGAGCAGCTCGTCCATGTCGTCGGGGTAGCGGTCCGCGATCGTCCTCGCCGCCGCGTCGTCGCCCGCGACATTCTCCAGCTGCTCCGCCAGCCGCTTGATGTCGTACGCGAGCCTGCGCGCGTTGTCGATCGGCCGCTCGCTCGCGTCGCCCGCGACGTCGCCGACCTCCTCGGCCAGCGCCTCGACCTTGTCCTCGATCTGACCCAGCAGCTCCTTGCGCTGGTCCGGATCGTCGCCCGCCTGCGAATCGTGGCCCGGTCCGCACACCAGCATCAGCGCGAAAACCGCCCCCAGCGCATATCCCTTGTTCATGCGACCCCTCCAACGTGGAGCGCCGACGATCACAAACTCGGCCCGCGCGCGCAAGCCGCGGGGGGCGCGACAGTGCGACGGATCGTTGCGGCGTGCGGTCATCAGCGAGCGTGAGGTGGCGCGGCGGTCGCGCCGAGGACGCGGGCTGCGTGATATCGATGCGGCGTGAAGACTCGACTCGCCATCTGGATGTTGCTCGTGATGGCTGGATGTCCGGCGCGGGCGCGGCCGAGCCTGGACCTGACGTCGACGGCGGAGCGGTCGGGCTGGTTGCTGACGGGGCGACACGCGGAGGCGGTCGCGCTGTGTCGCGATCTGGCGGTGAGCTTTCCGGATCGCGCGCGGTGCGAGAACTTCGGGACGACGCCCGAGGGCCGCGAGATGGTGGCGCTGATCCTGTCGGCGAAGGGCTTCGACGCGGCGGCGAGCAAGCGCAG
>JAYTAJ010000974.1:0-2979 GCA_043737575.1 Myxococcales bacterium
CGCGTCGGCCAGCGCGTGATCGTCGTCGGCGCTCGGCGGCGCTGGCCGCAGGTTCGGATCGCACACCCGCAGCACCCGCGGCGACGCGGCGGCGAGCGCAGCGTTCAGCGCGGCGCGGCCGGTCGGCGTCCGCTGCGCCAGCGTGCCGTAGACGATCGCGCGCGCGCCCGGCAGCGCCGCGGCGACCGCGGCGGTCATCGCGATGCGCTCCCAGGCGCGGTCGCGCACCAGCGTGTAGCGCGGCTCGCCGCGATCGATCGCGATCGTCACCTCGCCGGTCGCGCGCTCGGGGTCGCGCTGCGCCAGCGTGGTGTCGACCCCGCGCGCGGCCAGGCGCTCGAGGGCGCGGCGGCCGTCGTCGTCGTCGCCGACCCGG
This sequence comes from Myxococcales bacterium, assembly GCA_043737575.1. GTDB lineage: Bacteria > Myxococcota_A > Polyangia > Haliangiales > Haliangiaceae > UBA2376. The sequence goes on from JAYTAJ010000974.1 coordinate 377, forward strand.
GTCACCAGCGCGACCGCAGCGCCGAGCCCGGCCAGGTGCCACGCGACGTTCGCGGGCGCGCCGCCCAGCTCGTCGCCGTGCGGAAACCGGTCCCACAGGACCTCGCCCCAGACCACGATCACCGCGTCACCATCGCGGCGCCGATCGATGCAACGCGATCTTGTTCGTGTACATCATACACAGTAGGCTGCTCGCAGAAGACGGTCCGGACATTTGGCGCGACCCCGCGCCGCTGGTCCATCGATTCCGCCGCGAAACGCCCAGGAGCCCGATGCCGTCCACCTCGCTCGCCTCGCTGTATCGCTCGTCGCTCGCGCTCGCGACCGACCTCTACCAGCTGACGATGGCGTACGCGTACTGGAAGTCGGGCGTCGCCGATCGCGAGGTCGTGTTCCACCTGACGTTCCGCCGCGAGCCGTTCGGCGGTGGCTACGCGATCGCCGCGGGCACCGCCCTCGCCGTCGAGTACCTCCGCGACCTCGCGTTCGATCCGTCGGACTGCGCGTACCTCGCGACCCTGGTCGGCGCCGACGGCAAGCCGCTGTTCGAGGCCGGCTTCCTCGACGCGCTCGCGGCGCTGCGCTTCACCGGCTCGGTCGACGTCGTGCCCGAGGGCGCCGCGGTGTTCGCTCACGAGCCGCTGGTGCGGGTGCGGGCGCCGGCGCTGGTCGCGCAGCTGGTCGAGACGCCGCTGCTCACGCTGGTGAACTTCTCGACCTTGATCGCGACCAAGGCGGCGCGGGTGTGCGCCGCGGCAGGCGGCGAGCCGGTCCTCGAGTTCGGCCTGCGTCGCGCCCAGGGCTTCGACGGCGGCCTCACCGCGTCGCGGGCCGCGTGGATCGGCGGCGTCAGCGCGACCTCGAACGTCCTCGCGGGCAAGCTCTACGGCCTGCCGGTCCGCGGCACCCACGCCCACTCGTGGGTGATGTTCTGGGGCGACGACGAGCGCGCGTTCCGCGAGTACGCCCAGGCGCTGCCGGCCAACGTCACGTTCCTGGTCGACACCTTCGACAGCCTCGACGGGGTCCGCGCCGCGATCGCGGTCGGCCGCGAGCTGCGCGAGTCCGGCCACGACCTCATGGGCATCCGCCTCGACTCCGGCGATCTCGCGCACCTGTCGATCGAGTCGCGCCGTCTGCTCGACGAGGCCGGCTTCACGACGACGCGGGTGGTGGCGTCGAACGATCTCGACGAGACCCTGATCGCCAACCTCAAGCTGCAGGGCGCGCGCATCGACACCTGGGGCGTCGGCACCAAGCTGGTGACCGCGTACGATCAGCCCGCGCTCGGCGGCGTCTACAAGCTCGGCGCGGTCCGGGAACCGGACGGTGCGTGGCGTTACCCGATCAAGCTGTCGGAGCAGCCGATCAAGATCTCGACGCCCGGCATCGCCGCGGTGCGTCGGGTCTGGCGCGGCGACGAGCTGGTCGGCGACGTCATCTATGACGCGTTGACCGATCCCCGCCTGCCGCTGTCGGGCCACGACCTGTTCGATCCGACCCGCCGCTTCACCCTCGACGGCGATCGGGTCGAGGAGCTGCTGGTGCCGGCGATCGTCGACGGCGTCGCCACCGGGTCGCCCGGCACCGACGGCGATCTGGTCGTCGCCCGGGCCCGGGCCGCGCGCGATCTGGCGGCGCTGTCGCCGCGCACCCGCCGCGTCCTCAACCCGCAGCCGTATCCGGTCGGCCTCGAGCCGACCTTGCACCACCGCAAGCTGGCGCTGATCGCGGAGGCGCGCGCCAAGGGGACGCCATGACACCGATCGTGTTCTCGTCGTCGCGCTACGGCTACCTGGCCGAGCGCATCGCCACCGCCGCCGGCTGGCCGTGCGGCACCGTCGAGCGCCGTGACTTCCCCGACGGCGAGAAGTACCAGCGCGTGGTCGACGAGGTCGCCGATCGCGACGTCGTGATCGTCGGCGGCACGATCGGCGAGGTCGACACGCTCGAGATCTACGATCTGGCGTCGACCATCGTCCGCGCCGGCGCGTACCGCCTGACCCTGGTCATCCCGTACTTCGGCTACTCGACGATGGAGCGCGCGGTGCGGCCGGGTGAGGTCGTCACCGCCAAGACCCGGGCCCGGCTGCTGTCGTCGATCCCCGAGGCCAGCCGCGGCAACCGGGTGTTCCTGCTCGATCTCCACGTCGGCACGATCGCCCACTACTTCGAGGGCGCGATCCGCACCGTCCACGTCTACGGCAAGCCGATCGTGATGGCGGCGGCGCGTCGGCTCGGCGGCGACGGCTTCGTGCTGGCCTGCACCGACGCCGGCCGCGCCAAGTGGGTCGAGAGCCTCGCGAACGATCTCGGCGTGCCGGCCGCGTTCGTCTACAAGCGGCGGCTCGACGGCGAGCACACCGAGGTCAGCGGCGTCTCGGCCGAGGTCGCCGGCAAGCGCGTCGTGATCTACGACGACATGATCCGCACCGGCGGCTCGCTGGTGAACGCCGCCCGGGCCTACCGCGACGCCGGCGCGACGGCGATCGACGCGATCGCGACGCACGGCATCTTCCCGGGCGACTCGATCGAGCGCATCCGCGCCAGCGGCCTGTTCGGGCGCGTCGTCGTCACCGACAGCCACCCGCGCGCGGTCGAGCT
>JAYTAJ010000975.1:0-2974 GCA_043737575.1 Myxococcales bacterium
TGCGGCAGTTCCGCGTGCTCCTGGCGATCGCCGCCGACGGCGCCGCGATCGATCGCGCGACCGGCGGGCCGATCTACCTGGTGTTCCCGCACAGCGAGAGCCCCGAGACCGTCGCGCTGTTCCCCGATCGGTTCTGGAGCTTCTACGTCACCCACCTGATCGTCGGCACCGAGCCGGCTCGGCTGCGGATCGGCGAGCGCGTGCTCGACGCCGACGCGCTCGTGGCCTTGCCGCCGACCAGCCTCGACGGTCAGGTCGCGTGGAAGGTCAACTGGCCGTCGACGCCGATCCACGTCCGCGGCGTCAAGCTCACCGACGCGCTCCACGCCGCGGGCGTGACCGTGCCCGCGGGTGGCCGGGTGATCGCGCGCGGCAAGGCGGTGATCCACCGCGACGCCGCTGATCCGATCGCGTTCGCGGCGGACGATCTCGAGCGCTGCGGCTTCGTGCTGGTCACCCACTGGGGCAGCGACCTTGCGCCGGTCGCGGCGCGGCTGGGCGGGCCGATCGCGCTGGCGGTGCCGGCGGCGTGCAGCGCGACCTACGGCGATCGGTTCTGGATCCCGTACGTCGAGGAGCTGGTCGTCGAGGCCGCGCCGTGACGCTGCGCTTCGGCCTGGCGTTTCGCCTCGCGACCGCGACCGCGCTGCTGATCGTCGCGATCGTCGCGGTGGTGGTGTGGCAGTGGACCGCGAGCCAGCGGACCCTGGTGCGCGAGCAGAAGCGCGCCGAGGCCCGGGCCTTCGCGGTCGCGATGGCCGACGTGCTGATGAACGAGCTCGACGACGAGAACTGGGCGCAGATCCGGGTCTCGACCGAGCTGCTCCTGACCAACAACGCCGACGTCGTCTACGTCGCGCTGCACGATCACCGCCGCGACGATCGCATCGTCGCCGGCGCGCCGGCCGAGCTGAACGGCCAGTTCGTCCCCGAGCTGGTCGCGCTCGCGGTCACCCGCGCCGCGACGCCGGTCGACGCGCCGCTGACGCAAGAGACGTTCCTCCTGCGCGACGTCGCGGTCGGCGCCACCCGACGCGCCGCGCGCGGCGAGCGCATCGCCGAGGTCGCGACGCCGATCGGCACCGCGTCGGGCCAGACCATCGGCACGCTGCGGGTCGGGGTGTCGCTGGCCGCGGTCGATCGCGCGGTCGCGGCCGCGGTGCAGCGGGCGCTCACGATCGGCGCGCTCGCGCTGTTGCTCGGGCTCGCGGGCGCGATCGTCCTGGCGCGGCGCCTGGCGCGGCCGGTCCGCTTCCTCGCCGCCGACGCCGCGCAGATCGCGGCCGGCGATCTCGCGCACCGCGCCCGGGTCAGCCGCAACGACGAGATCGGCCAGCTCGCCGACGCCTTCAACGACATGGCGATCGCGCTCGAGGGCTCGTTCGGTCGGCTGCGCAAGACCCTGGCGTCGTTCGAGCGCTTCGTGCCGCGCAAGTTCCTCGCGGTGGTCGCGCCCGAGGGCATCGAGAACATCCAGGTCGGCACCAGCTCGACCCGCGTCGTCGCGGTGCTGTTCTCCGACATCCGCGGCTTCACCAAGCTGTCGGAGGGCATGCCGCCCCTGAAGCTGTACGCGCTCCTCAACGACTACCTCGAGCGCATGGGCAACGCGATCGACGCCGCCGGCGGCTTCGTCGACAAGTACATCGGCGACGCGATCATGGCGCTGTTCGACGACGAGCACACCGACAAGATGCTCGACGCGATCCTCGGCATGCGCCGCGAGCTGCGCGCGCTCAACGCCGTGCGCGCCGCGGCCGGGCTGGCGCCGATCGAGAACGGCATCGGCGCTCACGGCGGCGAGGTCGTGATGGGCACGATCGGGTTCGCGTCGAAGATCGAGTCGACCGTGATCGGCGACGCGGTCAACGTCGCGTCGCGGGTCGAGGGCCTGACCAAGGAGCAGGGCGTCCCGGTGCTGGTGACCGACGCGGTGGTCGGCAAGCTGCGCGACCCGTCGCGGTTCAAGCTGCGCAAGGTCGCGGCCGGGGTCGCGCTGCGCGGCCGGGTCGATCCGATCGACCTCTACACCGTCGACGAGTAGCGCCGCGGCTCACCACCAGCGCTGGAGCGCGCGGGCGATCGGCGCGGCGAGGGCGCCGACCTGGGCCACGCCGATCGTCATCTGCGCGAACGGCTCGAACGGATCGGCGACCAGATCGCGGCGGACCTCGAGGCACAGCGCGCGTCCCGGCCGGGCCGCGACGTGATCCCACGCCAGCGTGCTCGGGTGCAGCGGGTAGGTCGCGCTGTCGGCGACGGTGAGCGCCAGCGGCACCAACTCGACGTGGAGCGCGGCGACCACCGCGGCCGGCGCGTGATCGACGCCGTCGGCGTCGCGGGCGATCACGTCGATCGGCGGCCGCAGCGGCCAGGTCGGGAGGACGTCGGGATCGTAGGCGCGGCGCAGGCTGGTGACGATCGCGTCGTCGACCTCGACGTCGATGGTGCGCGGCGCGTAGGTGTGCAGCAGCAGCACCGCGCCGTCGGGCGCGAGCCGGGCGCTGGCCGCGCGCACCGCGCCGACGTAGCGGTCGTAGAGGCCGCGCAGGAGCGCGCGATCCTCGGCCGAGGTGATCCACGGCATCAGGCCGGGCGTGACCTTGCCGGCCTTGAAGTCGGCGGGCGACGCGTCGATGCGGCGGTTGCAGTCGATGAAGGTGCGCGGGATGCGGCACCGCACGATCTCGACGGTGCGGCGGGGATCGTCGGCGACCAGGGTGCGGGCGATCGCGATCGCGAGCTCGGGCGCGCCCGCGTCGGTGTTGACATGGAAGAAGTCGATCAGCGCGTCGGGCAGCGGGCTGGTGAGGCGCGCCGCGAGGCGGTTGTAGTCGGCGGTGTCGGTGGCGCCGTGGGGCACCTCGATCAGCAGATCGGGTGCGGCGTCGGGGGCGGCGGCGTCGCCGCGCACCACCAGCGCGTCGAGGATTCCCAGGATCGAGGCGGGCATCGGCGTGAGCTTCGCACGATC
>JAYTAJ010000976.1:0-2973 GCA_043737575.1 Myxococcales bacterium
AGCCGCGGCGGTCGATCAAGTGCTGATGGGCTGCGTCCTGCCCGCTGGGCTCGGCCAGGCTCCCGCGCGTCAGGCCGCGCTCGGCGCCGGGCTGCCGCAAGGCGTGCCGTGCGTGACGATCAACAAGGTGTGCGGCTCGGGCCTCGAGACCGTGATCGCCGGCGCGCGCGCGATCGCGGTCGGCGACGCCGAGGTCGTGGTCGCGGGCGGCATGGAGTCGATGTCGAACGCGCCGCACCTGGTGCGCGGCCTGCGCGGCGGCGTCAAGATGGGCGGCCTCGACACCATCGACTCGATGGTCCACGACGGCCTGTGGGACGTGTACTCGAACCAGCACATGGGCAGCTGCGCCGAGCTGTGCGCCAAGGAGCGCTCGATCTCGCGCGCCGATCAGGACGCGTTCGCGGCCGAGAGCTACCGCCGCGCGCTGACCGCGCAGAAGGAAGGCCGCTTCGCCGCCGAGATCGCGGTGGTGAAGGTCGCCGGCAAGGGTGGCGAGGTCACGGTCGACACCGACGAGGAGCCCGGCCGCGGCAACATCGAGAAGCTGCCCGGCCTGCGCCCGGCGTTCGGCAAGGACGGCACGATCACCGCGGGCAGCGCGTCGTCGCTCAACGACGGCGGCGCCGCGGTGGTGCTGATGAGCGCCGATGAGGCCAAGCGCCGCGGCCGCACCGTGCTCGGCCGCATCGTCGCGTCGGGCTATCACGCCCAGGCGCCCGAGTGGTTCACCACCGCGCCCGCGCCCGCGATCGAGAAGGCGTGCGCCAAGGCCGGCTGGAAGCCGGGCGACGTCGACCTGTGGGAGATCAACGAGGCGTTCGCGGTCGTGTCGATCGCCAACAACCAGCTGCTCGGGCTCGACGGCGCGAAGGTCAACGTCTGGGGCGGCGCGGTCGCGCTCGGCCACCCGATCGGCGCGTCGGGCACGCGGGTGCTGGTGACGCTGCTCCACGCGATGGCGGCGCGCGGCGCCCGCACCGGCGGCGCGTCGCTGTGCATCGGCGGCGGCGAGGGCATCGCGCTCCTCGTGGAGCGCGCGTGACGATCACGCGGCTCGGCGTCGTCGGCGGCGGCCAGATGGGCCAGGGCATCGCCCAGATCGCGGCCCAGGCCGGCCTCGACGTCGTGCTGGTCGACGCCACCGCCGAGCTCGCGGCCGCGGCGATCGGCAAGCTCGGCAAGACCCTCGACCGCCTGGTCGAGAAGGGCAAGCTCGCCGGCGACGCCCGCGACGCGACCAGGTCGCGGCTGCGCGCCGGCGACGGCCACGCCGCGCTCGCCGATCGCGACTTCGTGATCGAGGCGGCGCCCGAGAGCGAGGCGCTCAAGGTCGGCATCTTCAAGAGCCTCGGCGCGGTGACCCGGCCCGACGCGATCCTGGCATCGAACACGTCGTCGATCTCGATCACCAAGCTCGGCGCCGCGTCGGGCCGCGCCGATCGCGTGATCGGGATGCACTTCATGAACCCGGTGCCGGTCATGAAGCTGGTCGAGATCGTCCGCGGCCTGTCGACCGACGCCGCGACCTACCAGACGACGATCGATCTGGCGCAGCGGTTCGGCAAGACCACGATCGCGGCGCGCGACATCCCCGGCTTCATCGTCAACCGCGTGCTGATCCCGCTGCTCAACGAGGCCTGCTACGCGCTGTACGAGGGCCTCGGCTCGCCCGCCGACATCGACACCGGGGTCCGGCTCGGCCTCAACCACCCGATGGGCCCGCTCGAGCTGTCCGATCTGATCGGCCTCGACACCGTCCTCGCGATCGCGCTGGTCCTGCACCACGAGCTCGGCGACGACAAGTACCGGCCGTGCCCGCTGCTGCGCCAGCACGTCGCCGCCGGCTGGGTCGGCAAGAAGGTCGGCCGCGGCTTCTACCAGTACGACGCCAGCGGGCAGATCGTCCGACCCTGATCACGCCGCGGGCGGCAACAGATCGTCGTCGTGACCGGGCCGCGGCAACAGCTCGGCGGGCGTGCCGTCGGCGATGACCTGGCCGCCGGCGATGCGGATCACCCGGTCGGCGAGGGCGCGGGCCTCGCCGGTCGAGTGGGTGACGGCGATCGCGGGGACGCCAGCCTCGTCGACCAGCGCCCGCACCAGCGCGATCAGCGGCACCTTCAGCTCGCGGTCGAGCGCCGAGAACGGCTCGTCGAGGAGGATCACTCGCGGCTTCATCGCCAGCGCCCGGGCGAGGGCGACCCGCTGGGCCTCGCCGCCCGAGTAGGTGCCGGGCCGCCGCCGCGCCAGGTGGGCGACGCCGACGCGGGCGAGCAGCGCGAGGGCGAGGGCGGGGCGGGCGCCGCGCGGGACGTGGGGCGCGAGGGCGTAGCCGACGTTGCCGATCGCGTCGAGGTGCGGGAACAGCGCGAGGCTCTGGAACAGGTACGCGACCTGGCGGCGCTCGATCGGCACCCGCAGCCGCGCCGCGGTGTCGACCCAGACCTCGTCGCCGAGCGCGACCCGGCCGCGGGTCGGCGCGATGAGGCCGCTGATCACGCCGAGCAGCGTGCTCTTGCCCGCGCCCGACGGTCCGAGCACGCAGGTGATGCCGCGCTCGAACCTCGTCGCGATCGACAGCTGGAACGCCCCGGTGCGGCCGCTGCGGGCGACGGTCGCGTCGACGGTGAGGGTCATCGGCGATCCCGATCCCGATCGCGATCGGTCAGGACGTTGACGAGGTAGAGGATCGCGATCGCGCCGATCGTCAGCACCAGCGAGCTGATCAGCGCCGCGTGCTCGCGCTCGGCCTGGACGTGATCGTAGATCGCGAGCGGCGCCGACTGGGTCTCGCCCGGGATGTCGCCGCCGATCATCAGCGTCACGCCGAAGTCGCCGAGCCCGCGCGCGAAGCCGAGCATCAGGCCGCCGATGATGCCGGGCAGCGCCAGCGGCAGCGCGATCGTGAAGAACGCGCGGACCGGGCCCGCGCCCAGCGTGCGCGCCGCCGCGAGCAGGGTCGGGTCGACG
>JAYTAJ010000977.1:0-2972 GCA_043737575.1 Myxococcales bacterium
GCGGGATCGACCGCGACGGCGGTGTGCAGGGCGTCTCCGTCGTCGGTCTCGACCAGGCCGGCGCTGCCCCAGCCGGGAGACGTGCGCTGGTTGGCCCAGAGGTCGCAGCGATCGCCGCCGGCGTCGTCGCCCCAGACCACGGTCGCGACGCCGGCGGGGTCGACGACGAGGTCGGGTTGGGGCGCGTTGCCGGTGCTGAAGCCGTCGGCGAGCATCCTCGCGGTGCCCCAGTTGGTCGAGGTCCACAGCGCGAAGTCCTCGGTCCACACCGCGGTGAGGTTGCTCGCGGGATCGATCGCGAGCGCCTGCAGGCTGACGCCGGCCGCGACGCGCGCGGGCGTTCTCCAGCCGACGCCGGGTTCGAAGCGATTCGTCCACAGGCCACCGAGCTCGCGCCACGCCACGGTCGCAACACCCCAGGCGTCGATCACGACGTGGAGGCTGCCCTGGTCCCTCGTCCCGCCGACCCAATCCGTCAGGCCCCAGCCGACGCCAGGCTCGAAGCGGCGGGAGTACACCCACGTCCGCACGTCGCCGCCGACGTCGTCGCCCTGGTCCCAGACCGCGAGGACGTGACCGTCGGGGCTGACGACGAGCTTCGCGGCCGAGGCGTCGCGATTGTCGGTGAGTAGGGTCGCCGCGGACCAGCCGACCTTGGGCTCGAAGCGCGCGGTCCAGTTGGTGAAGCCGGTCTGGTCGCCGGACTGTTGCCACACCACCGTCGCGTTGCCGCCCGGATCGACCGCGAGCGCAGGCGCGTTGGTGTTGATCGCCGCGGCGTCCTCGAGGCGCGTCGCGGTGCCCCAGCCGACCCCGCGCTCGAAGCGATTGGCCCACACGCCCGCGTCCTGACTCCAGAGCGCGAAGGCGTTGCCCGCGGCGTCGAAGGCGACGTTCGGATAGCCGGCGCCGCTGGCGTCGTCGGCGTCGAGCTTCGCGGGTGCGCCCCAGCCGAGGCCGGGCTCGAAGCGGCGGGCCCAGACGTCGGCGAGGGCGACGCCATCCGACTGATGCCAGACCACCAGCGCGTTGCCGTCATCGTCGACGGCGATCGCGGGCGCGGTGGCGCCGCTCGGCGCGACCACCTGCGGCTCGGTCCACGGGTCGTGGTCGGCGGCGGCGGCGCAGGCGATCATCGACGCGAGGGTGAGGGCGAGGCCGAGGCGCAGCGTGAACATCCGTACGGTGCTACCGCGGCGCGCGGCGCGCGTGACGGCGATGGCGGTCGCGCGGTGCGGATCGCACAGCGCCTGGCAGCTCCAGGGCCGGGCGACGCCTCCGCGCAGGCGCGGCGCCGCGCTAGCTACTCGCCGCCGAGCTCCTTGTAGATCTTCATCGCGTCGGGCTTGTTCGGGTACGCGCCCGCGACCTTGCTGTGGCAGCTGGCGCACGCGATGTTGGCGTTCTTCTTCTTCGCCTCCTTCATCCACTTCTTCATCACGTTCTTCGCCTCGACCTGCCCGCCCTTCTTGCAGGCCTCGCGGACCAGCTTGGTCTCGAACTTGGCCCGCTTGCACGGCGCGCCCGCGTCGGCGGTGCCGCTCCAGGTGACGATCGAGAGCGTGGCGAGGGCGGCGGCGACGAGCGAAGCGAGACCGAGCTTGATCATGAGGGACCTCAGGTGTTCCTTACAGACGAGGACGCGGCCACGGCATTCACGGCCGCGACGCCGGAAGTTTTAACACGCGCGCGCCCGGCACGCGATCGAATCCCCAACGGTTACAGGCCAGTGCGCCATGGCGCCGCGAGGGCGCGGGCCGCGGCGGGGAGGTCGGCTGCGGCATTCACCGAGCTGATCGCGCACGCGGCGGCGGCCCCGGCCTGGTGGAGCGCGGCGGCCGACGCCACCGTGACCCCGCCGATCGCGACGACCGGGATCGAGGCGGCGCGCGCGCACGCGGCGGCGAGGCCGGCGAGCCCGACGATCGGATCGGGGTTGGCCTTGGTCGCGGTCGCGAAGACCGGCCCGAAGCCGAGATAGTCGGCGCCGCCTGCGACCGCGGCCGCGACCTGATCGAGATCGTGGGTCGAGATGCCGATGAGCAACGCGTCGCGGTCGGCGCCGAGCGCGCGGATCGCGGCGGCCAGCGGCAGATCGTCCTGCCCGAGGTGGACGCCGTCGGCGGCGCACGCGAGCGCGACGTCGAGCCGATCGTTGACGATCAGCAGCGCGCCCGCGGCGGCGGTCACGCGGCGCGCCATGTGCGCGGCGGCGAGCAGCGCGCGCGTCGACGCGTCCTTCAGCCGCACCTGCAGCACGGGCGAGACCGCGACCAGCGCGGTCGCGAGGGCGAGGTCGTCGCGATCGAGGATCGCGTAGAAGCCGCGGAGTCGGCGGAGTCGATCGGCGCGGGTCACGGCGCCACGGTAGCGCGACGCGCGGCGGCGAGGTCGGCGCGGCGGCGGGCCAGGGTCTCGGCGTCGACCTCGGCGGCGGGGATCGCGGCGAGGGCGCGCTCGAGGTCTCCGACTGCCTCAACCACGACGACGCCCGCGATCGCTTCGACACCGACTGCTGCGACATCGGCAACGGCGGCTCGGTGTGCGGCCAGCGATCGCAGTGGCCCGAGGGCGCCTGCGACTAGCCAGGCCACTGGCACGACCAATCGCGATCGGATAGTCTCGGCGCTACTTCGCCGTAAGTTATCAGGGTTGGGCGGCGGGGAGGAGGACTGGATGACCCGGATGAAGCAGATCTCGCGTCACGCGCCGCGGCTGGTGGCGGTGCTCGCGTGCGCCCTCGTGTGCGGGCCCGCCGCGTCGCGCGCGGGCGATGATCCCGACCGGCGGCGCGACCTCCTGGGCCGCATCGACGCCAAGGTCGGCGATCTGGTCGACGAGCTCGAGGACCTGCCAGGCGACGCGAGCGAGCGCCCGATCGACAACGCCCACGCGCTCGCGGCCGAGATCAAGCGGCTGTGCGACGAGCTCGAGGACGTCGCGGGCGACGATCGCGACGCCCGGCGGATCGC
>JAYTAJ010000978.1:0-2971 GCA_043737575.1 Myxococcales bacterium
GCCGACCCCGGCCTCGCCCTCGAGGAGGACCGGCTTGCCGAGCTTGAGGCCGAGGAACAGCACCGTCGCCAGCGCCGGATCGGCGAGGTAGCGCTCGGCAGCGAGGCGCGCGATCAGCTCGTCGACCGAGGCGATCGCCGACGCGGTCACGCGATGGCCTGGACCGCGCGTCGCGTCATCACGCCGATCAGGTGGGCGCGGAACTCGGCGCTGGCCTCGGCGTCGCTGTTGAGATCGTCGGCGGCCACCGCGATCCCGTCGAGCGCGCCGGGCGCGAAGTGCTTGGTCAGCGCGTCCTCGTACGCGGTCACGCGGAAGACCGTGCTCGCGGCGCCGGTCACCGCGACCCGCAGGCCGAGCGAGGTGTCGGCGACCATCACGCCGACCAGCGCGTACTTCGACGCGCGGTGGGCGAACTTCACGTACGCGGCGCGGCGCGGGATCGGGAAGCGGACCTCGGTCACCAGCTCGTCGCGCGCGAGCGCGGTCTCGAACAGGCCGGTGAAGAACTCGTCGGCCTCGATGCTGCGGCGATCGGTGACGATGGTCGCTCCGAGTCCGACGAGCGCCGCGGGATAGTCGGCCGACGGATCGGCGTGCGCGACCGAGCCGCCGAGCGTGCCGCGGTTGCGCACCTGGGGATCGCCGATCGCGCCGGCCAGCGCGGCGAGCGCGGGGATGGGCACCTGGACGTCGACCGAGCGACTGACCTCGTCGTGCGTCACCAGCGCGCCGATCACGACCGCGCCGCCCTCGACGCGGATCGATCGCAGCTCGGGCACCGCGCCGAGCGAGATCAGATCGCTGGCCTCACCGAGATCGAGCTTCAGGACCGGCAAGAAGCTCTGGCCGCCGGCCAGGAACTTGGCGCCGCCGCGATCCTTCATCAGGGCCAGCGCGTCGGCGACCGAGGTGGGACGGTGGAACTCGAAGGTCTTCATCGGACGGCTCCCTTCGCCGCGGCGGCCTGGATCGCGCGCCACACCTTCTCGGGGGTCGCGGGCATGGAGATGTCGGTGACGCCGAGCGGCGCCAGCGCGTCGAGCACGGCGTTGATGACCGCGGGCGGCACGCCGATCGCGCCGACCTCGCCGACCCCCTTCACGCCGATCGGGTTGTGGGTACACGCGGTGACGTGGTTGCCGACCTTGAAGCTCGGCAGATCGGCGGCGCGCGGCATGACGTAGTCCATGTACGACGCGTTGGTCATCTGACCCTCGGCGTCGTAGGTGACCTCCTCGTACAGCGCCTGGCCGATGCCCTGGGCCAGGCCGCCGTGGGCCTGTCCGTCGACGATCATCGGGTTGATGATCACGCCGACGTCGTCGGCGATCGCGACCTCGACCACCTCGACCACGCCGGTCTCGGGATCGACCTCGACCTCGACCAGGTGGGTGCCGCCCGGGAACGTGAAGTTCTTGGGATCGTAGAACGCGGTCTCCTCGAGGCCGGGCTCGACGGAGTCGATCGGATAGTTGTGCGGCACGTACGCGGCGAACGCGATCTCGCCGAACCCCTTGGCGCGATCGGTGCCGAGCACGCGGTAGCTGCCGTCCTTGAACTCGATGTCGGCGACCGACGCCTCGAGCAGGTGCGCGGCGATCTTCTTGCCCTTGTCGATGATCTTGTCGAGCGCCTTGTAGATCGCCGAGCCGCCGACCGCGGCCGAGCGCGAGCCGTAGGTGCCCATGCCGAACGGGATGCGATCGGTGTCGCCCTCGACGATCTTGACGTTGTCGGTCGCGACGCCGAGCTTCTCGGCGACCAGCTGCGAGAACGTGGTCTCGTGGCCCTGACCGTGCGAGTGCGTGCCGACGAGCACCGTCACCGAGCCGGTCGGGTGGACGCGCACGATCGCGGCCTCGTACAGGCCGGCGCGGGCGCCGAGCGCGCCGACCAGCGCCGACGGCGCGATGCCGCACGCCTCGATGTACGTCGAGATCCCGAAGCCGCGCAGCTTGCCGCGCGTCGCCGACGCGGCGTGACGCGCGGGATAGCCGGCGTGATCGATCGCCTCGAGCGCCATCGCCAAGGTCGCCTGGTAGTCGCCGATGTCGTACTGCAGCGCGACCTGGGTCTGGTACGGGAACTGATCGACGCGGATGAGGTTCTTGCGCCGCAGCTCGATCCGATCGACGCCGAGCTGGCGCGCCGCGTGATCGACCAGCCGCTCGAGCAGGTACGTCGCCTCGGGCCGACCCGCGCCGCGGTAGGCGTCGACCGCGACGGTGTTGGTGAAGATCGCCTTCACCTCGGCGTAGATCGCGGGGAAGTCGTACGGCCCCGACAGCAGCGTCGCGTACAGGTACGTCGGCACCGCCGGCGCGAACGTCGACAGGTACGCGCCCAGGTTCGCGAGGGTGCGGACCCGCAGCCCGAGGAACTTGTGGTCGGCGTCGAGCGCGAGCGCGGCGTGGCTGCGATGATCGCGGCCGTGGGCGTCGGTGAGGAACGCCTCGTTGCGATCGGAGGTCCACTTGACCGGGCGGCCGACCTTGCGCGACGCCCACGTCACCAGGAGCTCCTCGGCGTAGTGGAAGATCTTCGAGCCGAAACCGCCGCCGACGTCGGGCGCGACCACGCGCAGCTTGTGCTCGGGCACGTGCAGCGTGAACGCCGCCATCAACAGCCGCGTCAGGTGCGGGTTCTGCGAGGTCGTGTACAGCGTGTAGTGGTCGTTGGCGGCGTCGTAGGAGCCGTTGGCGGCGCGCGGCTCCATCGCGTTGGGCGCGACGCGGTTGTTGGTCAGCTCGAGCTCGACGACGTGCGCCGCCTTGGCGAACGCGGCGTCGGTGGTGGCGGGATCGCCGATGTGCCAGTCGAAGCAGACGTTGCCGGGCGCCTCGTCCCACACCAGCGCGGCGCCGGGCTTGACCGCGTCGGCGAGCAGGCCGACCGCGGGCAGCGCCTCGTAGTCGATCTCGACCAGCGGCGCGGCGGCGCGGGCGGCGGCCTTGGTGGTCGCGATCAC
>JAYTAJ010000979.1:0-6763 GCA_043737575.1 Myxococcales bacterium
CGCGCGCTCGCGCTGCTCGAGCACAAGCTGGGATCGCGCCACCTGTACGTCGGTCACGCGCTGGTGCTGCTCGGCGACAACCTGTGCCGCCTGGGCCGCTGCCGTGAGGCGATCGAGCTGCTGGAACGCGGCGTCACGATCCTCGCCGCCCAGGGCCCGGGGCCGAACCTGCAGGTCGCGCAGGATCAGCTCGCCCACGCGCGCGGCGCGATCGCGCGGCGGAGGGTGCGGTGACCGAGCCGGTGGATCGGGCCGCCGAGCTCGAGCTCACGCGCGGCTGCGCCCGGGGCGACCCCGCCGCCCTCGCCGCCTTCGAGGCGCAGCATCGCGGCGATCTGGCGCGCATCGCGGCGCGCTTCGCCGCCCCCGGGCTGGGCGCCGACGACGCCGAGCAGATCGTGCGCGAGAAGCTCCTGTGCGGTCCGGCGCCGCGCATCGCGCGCTACGACGGCCGCGGATCGCTGCGCAACTGGCTGCGCGCGGCGGCGGTGCGGGCGCTGATCGACGACGCGCGGGCGCGCCGCCGCGAGCCGGCGATCCCCGGGCTCGGCGCCGACGACGTGCTCGACGGCCTGGCCGCGCCCGGCGACGATCCGGCGCTCGATCACCTGCGTCGCACCTACCGCGGCGAGTTCAAGGCCGCGTTCGCCGAGGCGGTGGCCGGGCTCGATCCGGCCGAGCGCACCGCGATCCGCTACGCGTACGTGCACGGCCTCACCGCCGATCAGCTCGCGGTGGTCTACGGCTGCCACCGCGCCACCGCGGCGCGCAAGGTCGCCGCGGCGCGTGACGCCTTGCTCGGCGCGACCCGGCGCGCGTTGCGGGATCGACTCGGCGTCGCCGCCGACGCGGTCGACAGCATCTTGCGCCTGGTCGAGAGCCAGATCGACGTCAGCCTGCCGCGGCTCCTGGCCTCGGTCGGCGATCAATACGAGTAGACCGCGCCGATCTTGAAGCCGCCGTCGATGGCGAAGAACGAGTCGCCCTCGCCCTGCTCCGGCGTCGTGGTGCCGCCCGACAGCACGATCTCGGGCCCGGCGGTGAGACAGAAGCGGCGGTTGACGAACACCGCGAGCGGGATCTCGATCGCGCCCACGCCGCCGAGGAGCGCGGTCTTCATCACCGCGGCGCCCGCCGGGATCTCGCGGTCGGCGAACAGCATGCCCGCGCCCACACCCGGCGCCAGGAACACGCCCTCGCCGAGGCGCATGTAGTAGTTGACCCAGGCCGCGCCGACGAAGCCGGCGTCGGTGACCTCGCCGTTCTCGCGGTAGAGCCCGCCCGCGCGGATCGACACGCCGACGTTCTCCTTCACGAAGTAGCGCAAGGTCAGATTACCGGTCGCGTTGAGCCGCGACGCGGTGTCGTCGCCCTCCTGCTGCACGCCGAGGATGAAGGTCGACTCCAGCCCGAGCTGGAACACGCCCTTGTTGATGCGGGTGATGACGCCGTACTGGCCCTGACGGGTATCGAGGTCGTCGGCGGTCGCCACGCGCGGCGCGGCGATGGCAGCCGCCGCGGCGGCTGCGAGAACGAAGGTGCGAGACATCATGGAAGTCCTGGTGGTGGTTGCTTACAACCAACCAGGACGACCGGCCGCGCGATCCGTCGCAGGATTTGTTTCGGCGTCGCGCGCCGGGTGCAGCTCGCCGACGCTCGGCGGTCGTTCACCGATGCCTGCTGGCCGGGTGGTGGCCGTGGCGCCACCGTGGATGCATGCAAGCAGTCCGATGGAATCTAGCCTTGATGATCACGCTCGCGCTCGCCCCGTCCTGCGGCGGTGACGACGACAACCCGAGCCCGACGCCGGCGCTGGTCTGGGCGGCGTGTGGACCGCTGGTGGCGGACGGCGCGGCGGGCGAGTGCGCGACGATGCCGGTGCCGCTGGCGTGGGCCACCGAGGACGGTCCGACGATCGACGTGTTCGTGAAGCGCTTCACGGGCAGCGGGCCACGCGGCCAGCTGTGGATCCTCGACGGTGGGCCCGGCGGGACCGGCGCGCAGTTCGACAACGCCGATCTGATCGCGCTGTTCGACCAGGCGGGCTGGGACGTCTACCTGCCGGCCCATCGCGGCACCGGCCGATCGACGCCGCTCGAGTGCGCGGCGGCCATCGCGACGACCAGCACCGACGGTGTGCTGGTGACGATCGAGGAGGCGGCAGCGTGCGCGGCCGAGGTCGAGGCGACCTGGGGCGACGGGCTCGCGCACTTCTCCGCCGCACAGGCCGCGCGCGATCTCGGCGCGCTGATCGAGGCGGCCCGCCCGACCACGGGCGCGCAGCGGGTGGCGATCTGGGGCGGCTCGTACGGGACGTACTGGGCGCAGCGCTACCTGCAGGCGTTTCCCGATCAGGCCGACGCGATCGTGCTCGAGGGCTCGCTCGATCTCACCAACCGCATCAGCGATCAGCTGCGCGCCGGCAACGCCGCGGGTGAGCGCTTCCTCGACGCCTGCGCCGACGACGGGTTCTGCGCCGCCCACCTCGGCGATGATCCGCGCGCGGCCTACGACGCGGCGGTCGCGACGATCGCGGCGCGGTCGTGCCCGCCGCTCGCCGACGTCACCGTGCCGACGTGGAAGGCAATGGCGCGCACGCTGGTCGACGTCCAGCTCGGCTACGACGCCCGCGCCATCCTGGCCGCGGTGGTGCGGCGGACCGTGCGCTGCGGCCCCGCCGATGCCGCGGTGCTCGCGCAGTTCGCGGCCGGCCTGCCCGTGCTCGCCGCCCAGCTCGACCGCGCCGACGGCGATCTGACGATCAACAACTTCATGCTCGCGCTCGACGAGGTGCGCATCGATCTGTGGCCGGCCGACCTCGATCGCGCGGTGGTCGGCCCGCCCCACGATGGGTTGCGGTTCGCCTCGGCGACGGAGTGGAACCAGCTCGCCGATCTGATCGAGCGCTGGCCGGCGCAGCCCCGCGCGGTCGACGCCGACCAGGCCGCGGTCACGACGGTGCCGATCCTGGTGCTGTCGGGCGGGCTCGACACCGCCACGCCGCTGGAGTGGAGCGAGCTGGCGGCGAGCCGCTATCCCGGCGCGCAGCACGTGGTGTTTCCGTACGGCGGTCACGGCGTGACCTTCGACGAGGCGTCCCTCGAGTGCGGGCTCGGCCTGTTCCTCGGCTTCCTCGCGGATCCCGCGGCCGCGGTCGACGCCTCGTGCGTCGACGACGTGGCGCCGATCGACTTCGCAACCGGTGGCGGGGCGCGCGACTTGTATCGCGAATGGCTCGGGACGGAGAATCTGTGGGGTGACTAGCCCGCATCGATCCCCGCCGCGCCGCGCGATCGTGCACGCGTCGGTCGCGGCCGCGCTGGCGGTGATCGCCACCGCACTGACGCTGCTCGACCCCGATCGCGGGATGACCCTGCTCGACTACGTGATGTCCGCGGTCCTGTTCGCGGGCACGGGCACGCTCGCGGTCGCGCTCGCGGTGGGGAGCCAGGTGCGCGCCAACGCGCGGGCGCGCTCGGGCTCACAGCTGCGGCTGGTCGCGGGCAGCGTCGCGCGCTCGATGATCGCGGCCGCGCTGTGGCTGGGCATCGTGGTCGTGGTGCAGCTCGCGGTGTCCGACGACGGCGCGCCCAGCGATCTGGTCGCGCTGTGGATCCTGTTGTTCCTGATCCTGCAAGGCTTCGTCGGCGTCACGATCGCGATCCAGCAGCTCGAGGCGGCCCACCGCGCGCGCGAGCACGCGCTCACCGTCGAGGCCGCGGCGGGTCAGGCCCGCCTCGCCGCCCTGCGCCATCAGCTCGACCCGCACTTCCTGTTCAACGCGCTCAACACCATCGCGGCGCTGGTGCGCGAGGACGCGAGCGCGGCCGAGGACGCCATCGCGCAGCTGTCGCGACTCTTGCGCCACTCGCTCGCCACCGACGACGCCTCGGGCACGGTCGGCGACGAGCTCGCGGTGATCCGCGCGCTCGCGGCCCTGGCGCGGGCGCGCTTCGAGGACGACCTGCGCATCCACGACAGCTTCGACGCCAGCGACCTGGCGCTCGCCGCCGAGCCGTTGCCACCGTTCCTGATCCAGCCGCTGGTGGAGAACGCCATCGCGCACGGCATGCGCAGCGCGACCCCGCCCGTCGAGATCGCGATCTCGATCGCGCGCTGCGCGGGTGGGATCGAGATCGAGGTCGTCAACGACGGCCGGCTCGATGCCCGGCGCGACGCCGCCTCGATCGGGCTCGGCAACCTGCGCGCCCGCCTCGAGCTCCTGTACCCCGAGCGCCACGTCTTCACGCTCGAGGAGCGCGGCGGGCGCGTCCACGCGTGGCTGCGGTTGGTCCGTGCGGCTTGACCGACTCCTCGTCGTGGACGACGAGGCCCCGGCCCGCCGCCACCTGGTCCGCATGCTGCGCGAGCTGGTGACGATCGGCGAGGTCTTCGAGGCCAACGGCACCGCGGCGGCGGCCGCGATCGTCGCGGCGAATCCCGCGCTCGACGCCATCTTCCTCGACGTCCAGATGCCGGTCGAGGACGGCTTCGCGCTGTTCACGCGCTGCGCGGTGACCGCGCCCGTGATCTTCGTGACCGCGTACCACGCGCATGCGGTCCGCGCCTTCGAGGTCAACGCGCTCGACTACCTGCTGAAGCCGGTGGCGCGCGATCGCCTCGCCGAGGCGGTGGCGCGACTGGCGCGAGCCCCCGAGCCCGCGGCGACCACGCCGTCCGCGCGGTTCGCACCGGGCGACGTGGTCGGGATCCGCGAGCGCGGTCGCCAGGCGTTCGTGCGGCTCGACGACGTCGTGGCCATCGCCGCCGCCGACGACTACACCGAGCTCCGCCTCGCCGACGGCTCGTCGCGGTTGTGCGGCCTCACCATGCGCGACTGGGAGGCGCGGCTGCCGCCCGGGTTCGTCCGCATCCATCGCTCGGCGATCGTCGCGACCCGCCACGTCGTCGAGCTGCGTCACAGCGCCGCGGGGGCGCGGGTCGCGCTGCGCGGTGTCGTCGAGCCGATCCGCGTCGCGCGCTCCTACCTGGTGGCGCTCAAGGCTCGTCTCGGCGGCAGCTGAGCGGAACGGCGTGGGAGTAAGCTCGGGCGATGACGCCCCTCGTCGATCGGCTCGCCTCGTACGCTGGTTATCATCGCGACAAGCGCAACATCGCGACGCACTTCGTCGGCATCCCGATGATCCTCGTCGGCACCCAGGCCGCGCTCGCGAAGATCGGGCTCGGGCCGGTGAACGCCGCGGTGGCGGCGACCGGGTTGGCGACGCGCTACTACCGGGCGATCGATCCCGGCTACGGCGCGGCGATGGCGGTGGTGCTGGGCGCGACCTGCGCGATGGGCACCGCGATCGCGGCGATGCCGATGCCGCTGTGGGCGAGCGCGACCGCCGGCTTGCTGGTCGGCGGCTGGGCGCTGCAGCTGGTCGGGCACGGGTTCGAGGGCCGCAAGCCGGCGTTCCTCGACGATCTGCGCGGTCTGCTCGACGGTCCGCTGTTCCTGGTCGCCGAGGTCGCGTTCGCGCTGGGGCTGTCGCCCGAGCTGCGCGCGGAGGTCGAGCGCCGCGCCGGCCCGACCCGGTGGGGCAAGGTCGAGGTGACGACGGAGCTGTCGACCGCGGCGGCGTGACCGACTCGCCGTCGGCGACGTCGAGCGCGTCGCCAGCGATCAGCCACCGACGATGCGCAGGCGCAGCGCCATGTGCGTGCCGTGGGAGCTCCCCTTCACGGCCGACGCGCCCGGCAGCTCGGGATTGTTCGTGTAGCCGACCCGCATCAGGTAGCCTTCGACGTTGACGCAGGTGCCTGGTGCGATCCGCGCGTGCGCCGCCAGCACCTGGCGCGGCACGTAGTGGTTGGTGAGAGGGGTCCAGTCGTCCTCGTCGGCGTCGAGCCAGAACATCGGCTCGCGCGGCACCTTCAAGCCACCCGATCCGATCGCGAGCGCGGGCGCCTCGACCCGCTTGTCCTTCGCGTCGGCGCCCCCGCTCTTGTGCTTGTGATCGGGCGCCGCGCTCGCCGCGCTCGCCGCGCTCGCGGTCTGCTTCGTGTCGCCGCCATCCTTCGCGGCGGCGTCGCGCTCCATGAACATGAAGGTCACGGGCCGCGGCACGCCGTACTGCTCCATCATCATGAACAACAGCTCCGGTTCACCGCCGGTCCAGGCGCGGCACTCGACGTAGATCTGCGGTGCGATGTGCGTGTCGTACAGCGCGATGGTGCGCGCGCGCGGCACGCCGTACTCGGTCGCCAGCGCCTCGACCATCACCAGCATGCCGCGGCGCTCGCGCACGCCGATCGCGAGCCGATCGAGGATCTGCGGCTCGGTGAGCTCGGCGCCGTGGTTGTTGCGGGTGACGACGTCGCCGTAGGGATGCGCGACCGCGAGCCGCGCGGGCAGCGGACCCGCGGGCGCGGTGGTGCCGCCGAGCCCGTCGATGACCGCCTGCAGGTGGACGAGTTGATCGGGCGCGCGGTCGTCGGCGCCGCTCATCGCGCCCGCCGTGAACTGCTCGATGGCGTCGCGGCAGACCGACTGGAACAGGTGCTGGCCCCACTCGCCGAACGCGGTGGTCGCGGTCGCTTGCATCATGCGCGCCGCTGACTCGACCAGCGCGATCTGTCGCCCGATGTGCGCGTGATCGTCCTGGCGCCGCATGTACTGCATGATCGTGCCGAGGATCTGGTCGGCGTTGCCGCCGCTGCGCGCGCGGACGCGCTCGATGTTGACCGCGGCGATCGCGGCGTGGGTCGCGTGCAGCTCGAGCTCGTGGAGGATGGTGGTCGCGATCTCGTGCGGCGGCGT
>JAYTAJ010000980.1:0-6762 GCA_043737575.1 Myxococcales bacterium
CTCGCCGCCATCGCCGTCCACCAAGCCCAGCAGATCGAGCATGTAGCTCGTGCCCTTCAGCTCGACGTAGCGCTCGTTCTTCCGCAGATCGAGATGCACCGAGTGCGTCATCGCGGTCAGGAACGTGCTCGTGAGCTTGAACCCGCCACCGCTCGCCAGGTGCTGGTAGCGCGGCGAGTCCTTGGCCCCGCCCCAGCGCGCCGCGAGCTTCGCGGGATCGCGCGCGACCGTGAACACCTTGCTGCCGCTGGCGTTGCCCGACGCCGCCGCCGGGATCGAGAACGCCTGATCACCGTCGAGCCCCATCGCATCCCACTCGATCCGCAGTGGATAGCGCCAGTAGTCGGCGCGCGGCATGTTCTCGACGCCGTAGAGATCCTTGCACGCCTGCTTCCACAGCACCGAGTCGACGTCGGCCGGGCTTTCGGGATCGTTGGCATGAGCGCCGACCCAGCGATCCAGCATCGGCTGCCACAGCGCGCCTTCGGTGAACTTCAGGCCCTTGGCGTGAGCGATCTCGCCGTCGGCCCACTCGCACAACGCGTCGGTGTCGCCCCGCGTCACCTGGTCGAGCAGCTTGTGGCGCGCGCGCTGGCTGGCGTCGCGGATCGCCTTGCGCTTGCTGTCGCCGCTCTTGAAGGCGGCGCGGATCGCGGGGATCTGCTGATCGCGGATCGCGGCGGCGCGCGCGGCCGCCGCCTCCTTCTTGCTCGGATCCTTGCCGCCCTCGATCGACTCCTTGAGGCTGCCCGCCAGCGCGTCGGCGAGGGCGCTGATCGCCGCGCCCGCGAGCTTCCCGGGCAGGCCGAGCTGGCTGACCGCGCCGCTGACCGCGCCGCCCGCCGCGCCGACGCCCTTGCCGACGCCGAGCCCGAGGATCGCCTTCAGCGTGCCCGGGTTGAAGTCTTCGCCCGGCGACGTCGCGGTCCGGGTGATGAAGTTCGTCATCTCGATGATCGACCACTGCTCGAAGCGCGACACCGCGTCCTCCGAATCGGTCTCGGCCTCGGCGATCGCGTTGGTCGCGGCGAGGCGATCGGCGGCGGTCGCGGCGCTCTTGGGGTCGGTGCACTTGTCGTCGTCCTTGCGCGCGACCGCGCTTGGCGCCGATCCAGCGACGCGGATCGACGCGCCCGCGACCATCGCGTCGGCGGCGCGGTCGGCCTCGACCTCGGCGGCGTCGCCTGGCGTCGACACCTCGAGCTTGTGCTGGCGGTGCGGCGCGGCCCCGGCCTGCTGCACGGTGTGCGCGACCTCGTGGGCGAGCAGGTGCATGCCGAACGGATCGTCGGGCCGGTAGTGATCGGCGCCGAAGTGGATGTCGGTGCCGACGGTGTAGGCCTTGGCGCCGACCGCCGCCGACGCCTCGGCCGACCCGGCATCGGTGTGGACCCGCACGCCCGACAGATCGGCGCCGAGCGACGCCTCGAACCGCGCCCGCAGATCGTCGCGCAGCGGCGCGCCGCGACTGGTGGTGGCGCGCGCGACCGCGGCGTCGGCGCCCGCGGCGACACCGTTGCCATCGCGCGGCCCGAACGCGGCGCCCAGCGCGTGGGCGGCCTCGGCGCTGTCGACCCGGAACACCAGGGCCCGCGGCGCCAGGCCCTGGGTCAGGCTGCGCTTGCCGGCGCGGCTGCCATCGGCATACGCCCACGGCGCGTCCAGCGCGTCGAGCTCATCGCGGTACAGCTTCAGCATGGTGGCTCCTTGCCGAGGTGGAGGCCGCGGCCGCGCCGATGTGAGTTTCTTCTCGCGTAAGCTCGGCCGATGCGCACGACCGCCTGGATGCTCGTCACCGCCGCCGCCTGTGGCTCGGGCTCGTCGACGCCGCCCGCCGCGCCGCCCGCGGAACCGCCCCGGCTCATCACGGGAACCGTCGCCGTCGACGGCGGCCGCCTGTACTTCGAGGAGCTCGGTCGCGGCGACGACGCGATCGTGCTGATCCACGGCGGCTTCGGCGACCGCCGGATGTGGAACGATCACTTCGAGCACCTCGCGATCGAGCACCGCGTGATCCGCTACGACCACCGCGGCTTCGGCAAGTCGTCGCCGGCCGACGCCGCGTACTCGCCGGTCGCCGATCTGGTGAAGCTGCTCGACGATCGCCAGGTCGCCCGCGCCCACCTGATCGGCAACTCGATGGGCGGCACGCTCGCGATCGACTTCGCGCTGCTCCAGCCCGATCGGGTCGCCAGCCTCACCGTGGTCGCGTCGGGCCCGAGCGGCGTGGCGCTGCCGCCCGAGGACGTGGCCAGCATCGGTGAGGCGTTCGCCGTCGCCGCGGACCGCGGCGTCGACGCCGCGATCGAGCTGTGGCTGGCCCACCCGCTGATCGCGGAGTCGATCAAGCACCCGGTCCACGGCGCGCTCCTGCGCACGATGATCACCGACAACCGCTCGATGTTCGCGATCAAGCACTGGCCCGGCGAGCTGATGCAGCCGCCGGCGATCTATCGGCTCGGCGAGATCCGCGCGCCCACCTTGATCGTGATCGGCGATCGCGACTGGCCGTCGATGCAGCGGGTCGGCGAGCTCGCGGCCGCGGGGATCCCGGGCGCGACCAAGGTCGTCATCCGCGGCGGCGATCACCTGCCGCACCTGGCCGACCCGATGGCGTTCCACGCCGCGCTCCGCGCCTTCGCGCCGCTGGCGCCGCGCTGATCAGCCGTAGGTGTCCTTGGGGAAGCGCTTCGCGAACTCGTCGCCGTCGCCCCAGCCCTGATCGATGGCGTCGAACAGCACCGTCCAGGTGAACGTCTTGATCAGCGCGCGCTGATCGGCGTCGGACGCGGTCTTCAGGATCGACAGCATGTCCTTCTGCGCGTCGTCGCCACCCTGGAGCAGGTGGTGGAGCAGCCGCTCGCGCTGCGTGATCGTCAGCCCGTCGGTCGCGCCCTCGGCCTTGGTCTGCTTCCAGTAGTCGCGCGCGCGGCTCTCCTTGGTCACGCCCTTCAGCTGCGCGATCGTCGCGTCGCCGCCGCTGGCCTCGGCCGCCAGCTTCGGCGTCCAGTTGATCACCGTGCGCAGCGTGCCGATCGGATCGCTCTTGAGCGGCGCGATGACGCCGTCCTCGATCGCGGCCTTCTCCTCGGCACCCATGCCGCTCGCGATCTCGCTGAGCGTCGCGATCTTCTCGTTGGCGAACAGCACCGCCGCCTGCTGGAACTGCGCGTCGGCCAGGAGCGCCTCGACGTCATCCTGCCACCACACCACCTGCATGCGATCGCCCGCCTGATCCTCGTCGGGCAGCGCGACCGGCACCACCCGCTCGGCGTCGTACAGGCCGTCGGTGCCGACCAGCGAGCCCGCGGCGATCGCGGCGTCGGCCGGATCGGCGTTGTGCTCGCCGAGGTCGCGCGCCATCCGCACGTCGGCGACGCCCAGCTCGAGCGCGGTCTCGGCGAGGCGCTGCTCGTCGCCCTGCCCGGCCTTGCCGTCGCCGTACAGCTCGACCTGCACGCCCTCGGACGTGGCGTCGACGCCGTGCTCGTTGTCGTAGTCGTGGACCGCGCCTGCGACCATGTCGCCGAAACCGATCGTGCCCTTGGCGTCGAGCTTCTCGCTGACCGTCGCCAGCGCGCCCTTCTTGGGGTTTACCGCGGCGCTGGCCTCGGCCGACGCCTCGCCGCGGTGGACTCGCACCGCCGACAGATCGGTGCCGAGCGACGCCTCGAAGCGATCGCGGACGTCGGCGCGCAGCGGTTCGCCGCCGCCCGACGCGGCGCGCTCGACCGCGGCCTCGGCGCCCGCGGCGACGCCGTTGCCGTCGCGGCGTCGGGCCAGGTGCTGCGTCCTCGTCCGCTTGCCCGCGAGGCCGTCCGCCCATCCCCACGACGCCGCGGCGGCGTCGACCTCGTCGCGATGGACCTTCGTCATGGTGAGCTGGAGGCAGCCCGCGGCGAATCGTGACGCACGATCTTTCGGTAAGCTCTGGCATGGCCTTCGACCAGACTCTGCCGCCGCTCCTCGCCGAGCTGCACGCGATCGAGCTCGACTACGCCGACGGCGACGGCATCGACTTCGAGCCGTACCAGGAGCTGCAGTCCGCCGACGACAACGCCGCGTGGATCCGCGCGTGGACCGGCAACCCGGCGCTGACCGGCGCCGAGTACCGCGTGTTCGGTCAGGACGGCACCGGCGGTTACGCGGCGTTCTGGTTGATCCGCCCCGACGCGGCGCTGCTCGATCAGCCGATCGTGTTCTTCGGCTCCGAGGGCGAGCTCGGCGTCGTCGCCGCCAACTTCACCGACTACCTGTGGCTCCTCGCCGCGGGCGTCGGCCCCTACGAGGCCGCGCAGGACGGCGGCGAGGGCGAACACGTCCCGCAGCCCGAGCTGGCCGCCTTCGCCGAGCGCCACGGCGGCGCGCCGCGCCTGCCGGCCGAGGTCGTCGCCGTCGCGCGCGGCGCGTTCCCCGACTTCGAGTCGACCGTCCGCGCCCAGTGCCGGTAGCGCGATGACGGGCGCGCTGATCGCCGACGGCGGCGGACCGGTCACGCGGTGCGCGCTGTGTCCGCGCCCGGCGTCGGGGCCGTGCGCGCGATGCCGCCGCTCGGTGTGCGCCGACTGCTGCGAGCTGACCGCGGGCGGCGCCGGCACCTTCGCGCTGTGCCTCACCTGCGTGCGCGCCGGCCGGGGCCTCGGCCGCGCCTGGACCGGCCTCGTCGTCTGGCTCGCCGCGATCGTCGTCGGGCTCGCCGCGATCGGCCTCGGCCTGTGGTGGCTGCGGTAGCTCAGCCGTCGTCGCGCGGGCCCCACGCGAACGTCACGCGCGCGGTCACCAGCTTCACGATCCCGACGATCACGAGCAGCGCGCCGACCGCCGCGGCGGCGCCGCCGAGGATGCGCGGGTCGCGATGCGACAGCTCGACGCGGAGGTGGAGCAGCAGCCACGCGAGGCCGCCGATCATCAGCACCAGCCCGCCGCCGACGATGCGCCACGCCGCGTCGCGGCGCCCCGCCACCAGCAGCTCGTAGGTCTCGGCGTCGATCGGCTCGTCGTCCATCGTCAGCCCTTGACGCTCGCGAGGCCCTTGGCGGCGGTGGCGCGGACCTTGTTCTTCACCAGCGGCGTCCAGCCGAGCACGAGGCCCATCGGGCCGAGGGCCTGGCGGGCCCAGCGGTAGAAGCTGAAGTCGTCGACGTGGCGGACGATCAGGCCGTCGCGGAAGGTGAAGCGCGCGTCGATCGAGTTGTGGACCTTCCGGCCGGTCGCCGAGAACGTGTAGTGCGCGTCCCAGTGCGCCGAGCCGGTCTGCTCGTCGGCGACGACGTCCTTGTGCTCGATGCGTAGATCGGCGCCGCGCTCGCACAGCATCGCCCACATCTTGCCAGCGTCGGCGCCGCGCAGGTGCGGGAACACCGGATCCGAGAACTCGACGTCGGCGTGGTAGCAGCTCGCCATGGTCTTGGCGTCGCGCTTGGCGAAGGCGGCGTAGAAGCGATCGACGAGCGCGGCGTGAGCGTGGGGCACGCGGCATCGTATCGACAATTCTCCACCGATCCATTCCAGGGGGCTTGATCGTACCCTCCGGCCATGCGCTTCGCCCTCGTCGCTGTCGCCGTGCTCTCGGTCCTGGGCTCGTGCGGCGGTCCCACCGCGAAGCCGGTCGCACCGACACCCACCCCGATCGTGACGGCCGCCGCCAGGCCGACGACGCTGGCGGCGGTGACCGGGCCGGTCGCCGAGCGCGCGGTCCAGCTGCGCCGCGCCGCGGAGATCCTCGACAACGCCCAGCGCCTCCTCGACAAGGGCGAGCCCAACGACGCCGAGGTCCAGTTCAGCACCGCCGAGCTGATCGTCGGGCCCGAGGCCCTGGCCGCGCTGGCGCCGCGGTTCCGCGACGGCGCGCCGCCGCGCATCACCACGCCGACGATCAAGGTCGAGGAGACCCAGGCGCCGCAGCCGGCGACGGTCGGCAGCTCGGAGGACGAGGACGACGCCGAGGCGCCGCCGACGCCGCGGCCGCCCGATCGCGGCTCGCTCACGGGCACGGTGTCGATCGCGGGCAGCGCGGGCGGCGGCCTGGCGATGATCACGCTCGCCCCGATCGGCAAGAAGTGGCCAGCGCGCAAGGCCAAGCAGCGGGTGATGGAGCAGCGCGCCCGCCAGTTCTCGCCGCGCCTCATGCTGATCCCGACCGGATCGACCGTCGCGTTCCCCAACTTCGATCCGATCTTCCACAACGTGTTCTCGACGTCGCAGCCGGCGCCGTTCGATCTCGGCCTGTTCAAGCTGGGCGAGGCCCGCACCAACACCTTCGCGCGCGAGGGCATCCTGCGCATCGGCTGCAACATCCACGCGAACATGGGCGCGACGATCGTCGTCATCGACGCTCCCCACTACGTGATCGCGAATCCCGACGGCACGTTCGCGTTCCGCAGCCTCGCGCCCGGCCGCTACACGCTGCGGGCGTGGAGCGAGCGCTCGAAGGCGCCGATCCAGCAGGAGATCGCGATCAAGGCCGGCGCCAACACCGTCGCGGTCGGCGTCGATGGCGACGCCCCGACCGGACCATCGCCGGACAAGTTCGGAGCCCCGCGTGTCGCGAACTAGCCTCGCGCTCGGCGCGGTGATCGCGATCGGCGGCGCGGCGCTGGCGGCGCGCGATCTGACCCGACCGACCGAGCGCGATCCCGCGGCGGCGACCGCGCTGGCGTCGTCGATCGACGGTCTGGTCCGCGAGCGCCTGGCGGCGGCGGTGGCGCGGGCCCGCACCCTGGCCGAGACGCCGGTGTTGCCGCGCGCGGTGTCGACCGACGC
>JAYTAJ010000981.1:0-6762 GCA_043737575.1 Myxococcales bacterium
GGACAGTGGGCGCGGAAGTCGACGTCGTCCATCTGGCCGAGCAGCGCGCCGACCTCGTCGACCGACAGGGTGTCGCCGGCGCGCACGACCGAGTGACACGCGACGGTCGCGAGCACGTGATCGAGGTGCTCGTCGACGGCGCGCGAGCCGCCGCGATCGGTCAGCTCGCCGAGCAGCTCGCGTAGGACGAACTCGGGATCGTGGCGCAGCCCGGCGGGCACCGCCTTCAGCGCGATCGACGCGCCGCCGAACGGCTCGACGTCGAAGCCGACCCGGGCGAGCACGGTCGCGCTGTCGGTCGCGAGCGCGGCCTCGGCGGGCGGCAGCTCGAGGATCTGCGGGAACAGCAACCGTTGCACCGCGACCTCGTCGCGATCCGCCCGCTCGCGCAGCCGCTGGAACGCGACGCGCTCGTGGGCGGCGTGCTGATCGAGCAGCACCAGCTCGCCGTCGCCCTCGCACAAGAGATAGGTGCGATCGAGCTGGCCGAGATAGCGGAGGTTGGCGAAGTAGCGCGCCCCCGCCCCCGTGGCCGCCCCCGTGGCCGCCCCCGTATCCGTAACCGTTGCCGTGTCCGTATCCGTAACCGTTGCCGTAACCGTATCCGTTGCCGTGTCCGTATCCGTGACCGTACCCGTTGCCGTGTCCGTATCCGGGTTGCCCTCGCGTCGCTGCTCGACTCTCTCCTTCACCTCGCCCCACGTCGGCCCGCGCTCGAACGCCATCGACGCCTGCTGCGTCGGCGCCCGCCCGATCCCGCCGAGCGGAAACAGCGCGCGCATCGTGTCGGCCGCGTAGCGTCCCGCGAGATCATCGGCGCGACGTGGCCGCGGCCCGGTCCATCCGGGCGGCGCGGTCGCCGCCACCGCGTGCATCTGCACCGACGCGCTGCTCGCGCTCTCGCCGAGCCACGGCGCCGCGGCGACGCCGGCGCGGACCGCGTGGCGCACCGCGCTGCCGATCGCCGACGGATCGGAGAAGCGGACCTCGAGCTTCTGGGGATGGACGTTGACGTCGATCTCGCCGCCGGGCACGTCGACGAACACCACCGCGACCGGATAGCGGCCGCGCGGCACCAGCTCGCCGTAGCCCATCGTCACCGCCTGGAGCAGCGCGCGATCGCGGACCCAGCGCCGGCCCGCGAACAGCTGCACGCCGCGCGACGTGGTCTGCGCCAGCTCGGGCGCGGCGAGGAAGCCGCGGACCCGGACCCCGCCCTCGTCGCGCGCGATCTCGTGCAGGCGATCGGCGAGCCGCGCGCCGAGCAGGGCCCGGACCCGCGCGGGCAAGGTCGACGCCGCGACCTCGACGGCGGGGCGGCCGTTCTGCCGCAGGCGAAAGCCGACCTCGGGGTGCGCGAGCGCGAGCCGGATGACGGTCTCGGTGATGTGCGACGCCTCGGTGGCCTCGCCGCGCAGGAACTTCAGGCGCGCGGGGACGTTCGCGAGCAGATCGCGCACGACGACGGTGGTGCCGGGCGCGGCGCCGGCCGCGGCCTCGCTGAGGATCGCGCCGTTGTCGACGGTGACCTGGATCGCCTCGTCGGAGCCGCGGACCCGGGTCGTGAGCGTGAGCCGCGACACCGAGGCGATCGACGGCAACGCCTCGCCGCGGAAGCCCATCGTCACCAGCGTCGTGAGATCGTCGAAGTCGCGCAGCTTCGAGGTCGCGTGACGGGTGAGCGCGAGCCGGGCGTCGTCGGCGACCATGCCGCTGCCGTCGTCGACCACGCGGATCAGGCGGCGGCCACCGCCGTCGACGTCGATCGAGATCGACCGGGCGCCGGCGTCGAGCGCGTTCTCGACCAGCTCCTTCACCACCGACGCCGGACGCTCGACCACCTCGCCAGCGGCGATCTGATCGATCACCTGATCGGGGAGGACGGCGACGCGACCCACAGCAGCGGGCGTTACCACGGATTGCGGACCGACGACACCTTCCTATAAGGTTCGGTCATGACGATCGGAACCCCCGGTGGCGCGGCGCGGCCGCGACGCACGGCCGGTCGCGTCGTCGCGATCACCGGCGCGTCGACCTTCCTCGGCGGCGAGCTGGTCCGTCGCCTCGAGGAGGACACCCGGTACGCCAAGGTGCTGCTCCTCGACGTCCGCGAGCCGCCGGTCCTCGCGGAGGGCACGACCAAGACCCGCTTCTTCCCGATCGATCTGACCCAACCGACGATCGACGGCGAGATCGCGACGTTGCTCGCGCGCGAGGACGTCGACACCGTCGTCCACGGCGCGTTCCTCGCCCACCCGACCCACGCCACCGAGTGGGCCCACGAGCTCGAGGACGTCGGCACGATGCACGTGCTCAACGCCTGCGCGGCGGCGGCGCCGCAGCGGTTCGTGATGGTCGGCACGACGATGACGTACGGCGCCTACCCGCACAACCCGAACTTCCTGCCCGAGACCGCCGAGCTGCACGGCCACCGCGACTCGCGCTTCATCAACGACAAGGTCCGCGCCGACAAGCAGGCCCAGCGGTTCGCCCGCGAGAACCCGGCCACCGAGGTCGCGGTGCTGCGGTTCGCGCCGATCCTCGGCCCGACGATCTCGAACCTGCACACCCGCTTCTTCTCGCGGCTCGCGGCGCCGGTGATGGCGGGCCACGATCCGCTGTTCCAGTTCGTCCACGAGCTCGACGCCGCGTGGGCGCTCAAGCTCGCGGTCGACGGCGACGCGACCGGACCGATCAACATCGTCGGCAAGGGCGTCCTGCCCTACACGACGGTGCTGGCGCTGATGGGCCGGGTCGGGCTGCCGATGCCGTACCTGATCGCGCGCCAGGCCGCGAAGGCGCTGTGGGCGACGCAGATCCTGTCGTCGCCGCCGAGCTTCCTCGACTACTTGCTGTACGTGTGCGTCGCCGACGGCACCAAGGCGCGGCGCGAGCTCGGCTTCACCGCGCGGTTCTCGATCAAGCGCACCATCCTCGACTTCCTGGGGTCGTCGCCCGACGACGGCGCCACCGACGTCGCCAGCTCGTTCGCCTGAAGTCCATGCCCACCACCGATCCGCCCGACGTGCCTGATGATCTCGACGACGACGGCGCCCCCGACGCGTCGTCCGCGCCCGAGGCCGGCTGGCCCGACGACGACGTCTACTTCGGCGGCGAGGCGGCGATGGCGCCGCAGCAGTCGCGCGACGAGTACCCGAGCATGCTCGACGACTCGACCGATCTCGGCGCGGCCCAGCGCGAGATCGAGCGTCGCCTCGAGGGCGGCCGCACGCCGGTCTACCCGCTCGACGCGCGGCGGCCCTTGCCGCTGGAGTTCGTGTGGAAGCGCTGGCGCACCTTCGCGATGCGCGGCCGGTCCGACGTCGTCGACGACTTCGGCCGCGATCCGATCGCGACCGCGCGCTGGGAGTGGGTCCTCGACTTCCTGTACAGCAAGTGGTTCCGCGTCGAGGTGACCGGCATGGCCCACGTGCCGAGCGAGGGCCGCGCGCTCCTGGTCGCCAACCACGCCGGCAGCCTGCCCTACGACAGCGCGATGGTGATGCACGCGATCCGCCGCGATCATCCGGCGCGCCGCGACGTCCGACCGCTGGTCGAGGACGCGGTGTTCCACCTGCCGTGGCTCGGGCCGCTGATGAACCGCATCGGCGGCGTGCGGGCGTGCCCCGAGAACGCCGAGCGGCTGCTCGCCAACGACGAGCTGGTCGCGGTGTTCCCCGAGGGCGTGAAGGGTATGAGCAAGCTGTGGCGCGATCGCTACCGCCTGCAGCGCTTCGGCCGCGGCGGCTTCATCAAGCTGGCGCTGCGCAGCCGGGCGCCGCTGATCCCGGTCGCGGTGGTCGGCGCCGAGGAGGCGGTGCCGCTGCTCGCCCGCGTCACCTGGTTCGCGCGCAACGTCGGCATCCCCTACGTGCCGGTCACGCCGACGTTCCCGTGGCTGGGCCCGGCCGGGCTCCTGCCGCTGCCGAGCAAGTGGCGCATCGCGTTCGGCGAGCCGATCGATCTCGCCGCCGAGTACGGCGCCGACGCCGCCGACGATCGGCTGCTGGTCGGGCGCCTCGCCGATCAGGTCCGGGCCCAGGTCCAGGGCATGGTCGACGACCTGCGCAAGCGCTGACCACCCCGCGGCAGAGTCCGGCACGCGGATGCAGCTTCGACCGGTGCCGCGGCGACCCGCGTGTTAGATTCACGGCCGAGCGGGTCGTCATGGATGAAGCCGACGAAGCAGTTGCGCAGTGGCTCGAGGTCGCACGCGGCCTCCTGGGCGAAGGCGATGACCCGCGGACGCTGGGCCGCGCCAACGAGGCCATCAACCAGGCGATCGGGCTGCGGCCGGATCTGCCGCGGGCGTGGCTGGTGAAGTGCCAGGTGCTGGCGGCGATCGGTGACGACGTCGCGGCGCTGGCGGCGGCGGAGATGGCGCTGCGGCTGGCGCCGCACCTGGCCGAGGCCCACTACTGGCGCGCCGCGGTGCTCGGCGATCTCGGCCACGTCCGCGATGGGCTGGGCGCGATCGATCGCGCGTTCCTCCACGTCGGCGAGCACGACGGCTGGCTGCTCGAGGACCTGTACTACGAGAAGGCGACGATGCTCGCGGCGATCGGCGAGCGCGAGGCGGCGCGGGCGACCTACGAGGCCGGGCTCGAGCGCTGTCCGGCGTCGGTGCTCTTGCGCTCGGCGCTCGAGCCGCTGGCGACGCCGCGGCCGGGCACGACCTTGAAGCTGCTGCGCGGCGGCTTGAGCTGAGGCTCAGCCCGCGCTCCACCAGCCGATCACGGCGGCGATCGCGATCGCGACGACCAGGGCGATCGGCTTCCACCACGCGAAGCCGGGCGACGACGGCGACACCAGCGCGCCGAGCGACGCGCCGGGCGGGATGCGGCCGCGCAGGATGACGGCGTGGCGGCCGGTGGCGGGGATGATCGGCGGCCCGGGATCGAGGCCGATGCCGGCCTGGGCGGCGAGCCGGCGGGCGACGTGCGACGTCGAGGTCAGCGCTCGCTCGCCCTCCTCGCGCGGATCGAACTCGACGAAGCGCGGCTGATCGTCGTCGCCCGCGGCAGCCGGCAGGGCGTCGTCGTCGAGATCGAACACGACGGCGGTGATGTTGTCGGCTCCGCCCGAGGCCCGCGCCGCATCGCACAACGCTCGGGCCCGGGCGCCGGGACCGGCTCGCCCGTCGAGGATCGCCTGCAAGGTCGCGTCGCCGAGCTGGTTGTACAGGCCGTCGGTGCACACCAGCACGCGATCGCCCTTGCGCAGCGCGACCATCGACAGCGACGGATCGACGTCGGCGGCGACGCCGAGCGCTTGCAGGATCGTCGCGCCGCCCGCCATCGCGGCCTCGGCGGGATCACGGCCGGCGCCGAGCAGCGCCTGGGTCAGCGTCTGATCGCGGGTGATCTGCGTGAGCTGGCCGCTGCGCAGGAGGTACGCGCGCGAGTCGCCGATCTGCGCGGCGATCAGCTGGCCGTCGCACACGCCGACCGCCGACAGGGTCGTGCCCATGCCGCGCAGGCTGGCCTCGCGCTCGCTCTCGGTGAACACCCGCTGGTTGGCGCTGCGCACCGCGCGCCGCACCAGCCGCGCGAACACTTCCGGATCGTCGGTGGCGTGGGCCTCGCGCATCTCGCGCCAGGTGGTGCGCACCGCCAGCTCCGACGCGACCTCGCCGCCCGCGGCGCCGCCCATGCCGTCGCACACGATCGCGAACAGGCCGCGGCGGCCGGTCGCGGCGATCGCGGTGTCGCCGTCGAACAGCTCGCCGAGATCGAGATCGCCGATCGCGAACGCGTCCTCGTTGCGCTCGCGGATGCGCCCGATGTCAGTGGCGCCCGACGCGAGCAACGATCACCGCCGCAGCTCGATGCGGAACAGCTGATCGCCGAGGCGGAGGTGCTCGGTGTGCTTCACGACGCTGGGGCCGGTGAGGCGCACGAAGGTGCCGTTGGAGCTGTTGAGATCGGTGACGGTGGCGCGGGTGCCGTCCCAGCCGATGGTGCAGTGGCGGCGCGACAGGAACGCGTCGTCGCCGAACACCATGTCGCCCTCCTCGCGGCCGATCACGACCTCGTCGTCGTTGAGGTGGCGGACGTCGCGGATGCCGCCCGACGGCAAGAGCTGTGACAGCCGGCCCCACGGCTCGCGCGGCGGCGAGCCGAACATCGCGACGCCGTGGCGGACCAGCGGCGCCGGGTTCTTCTCGTCGGCCTCGAGCTTCTCGTAGCGCAGCACCTCGCGGCCGATCAGCAGGATGGTGCCGTGGACGATCTCCATCGGCCGATCGATCTTGCGGAAGACGCCGTTGAGGGTGTCGAGCGGAGTCACCCGGGCGCCGTCGCCGGCCGGCTCGAGCCGCGCGTGGGCCCGGGCGAGGAAGCGATCCTGCTCGAGGGAGATGTCGGCGCCGGTCCGGCCGAACACGACGAAGTCTCCGGTCAGCGGGTAGCGCTCGCCGTCGGAGCCGTCGCGATTGACCGACACCGCGACGCCCCACGCCGCGGTCATCGGGTTGGGCGCGTGGGCGGGCGTCGGCGCGGTCGCGATCGGCGCGGCGGCGGGGCCGACGTTGGGGCCGGAGCGGAGCCGCGCGGCGTGCGCCCCCTCGAGCACGAGGTTGGGTGCGGCGAGGGTGCCGCCGAGGACGTCGACCGACGGCGATGGCGGCTGCGCGGGCGCGCTGATCCGGAAGCCGCACTGCTGACAGAACGCGAAGCCGGGCTGCACGGGTGCGTTGCAGCGCGGGCACCCGGCGCCGCTCACGGGCGCGGCCATCGGCGGTGGCGGCATCGGCGGCGGCGG
>JAYTAJ010000982.1:0-15555 GCA_043737575.1 Myxococcales bacterium
GCGATCCGACGTCGATGGTCGATCGCGACACGGCTGCCGCGCTATATGCTCGCCGCGCATGCGCACCCTCGCCGCCGCCGTCGCCCTCGCGCTCTCCCTCGCCGCCTGCGGCAGCGACGACGATCCGCCCGTCGAGCGGCCGCTGGTTTTCGGCGGCGATCGGCCCGTGACCTTGCAGGTGCCGTCGAGCTTCGAGCCGTCGCAGACGTATCCGCTGATGATCGTCCTCCACGGCTACGGCGTCACCGGCTTCGTGCAGCAGGGCTACCTCGGCCTCGGTGGCGTGCCGTCGACCCACGGCATGCTGGTGCTCGCGCCCGAGGGCACGCCCGACAGCGGCGGCAGCCAGTTCTGGAACGCCGATCCGGCGTGCTGCGACTTCGGCGGCATCGGCGTCGACGACGTCGGCTACCTCGGCGGCCTGGTCGACGCGGTCAAAGGCGCCTGGCCGGTCGATCCATCCCACGTCGCGGTGGTCGGGCACTCCAACGGCGCGTTCATGGCGTACCGCCTGGCGTGCGAGCGCGCCGACGTGATCACCGCGATCGCCGGCCTCGCCGGCCACGCCACCAGCACGCCGTGTACGCCGAGCCGCCCGGTCCATGTGCTGCACATCCACGGCACCACCGACGCGATCGTGCCGTACGAGAGCGGCCTGTTCTCGGGCGTGCAGTCGCCCGGCGCGGTCGAGAGCGTCGCGCAGTGGGCGACCCGCAACGGCTGCGCCGGCGGGCCGAGCCCGCAGGATCCCAAGGATCTCGAGCGCACGATCGCGGGCGCCGAGACCGCGGTCGCGATGACGAGCCGCTGCCCCGCCGACGGCGCGGGCGACCTGTGGACCATCGCCGGCGGTAGCCACCAGCCCGCGTTCGGTCCCGGCTTCGCGACCGAGCTGCTCGAGTGGCTCGCCGCCCATGGACGGTAGTGAGCTAACCCCAGGGCTCACCTGAGTTGACGCGTCTCGCTTGGTCCTGTGCCCGGGGACTGCGTTGCGCCCTCCGGTCCTCACCTCGTTTGCTTCAGCAAACTCGGTTCCGGTCCTCGGTCGCGCCTTGTCCGCGGGCACATGCCCTTCGCGATCCAGGGACCAACTCAGGTGAGCCCTGGAGTCACACCAGCGGATCGATCGTCTCGTCGATCGACGCCACCGCGGCGGCGCCGGCCTCGGCGCGCTGGGCCCGGCGCGCCGCCTTCGCGGCCTTGAGCGCGGCGACGACGCCGTCGGCGTAGTCGGCGAACGGCGGGCAGACGATGCCCGTGCCGTCGAGGAGCGACGCCGCGTGCTGCGACGAGTACCTGACCGACGTCGTCAGCAGCGCGAGCATGCCCGCGGGGACGCGGGCGAAGCGGGTGACGCCCGGCGTGCGCAGGAACAGGCGGGCCAGGCTCGACGGGATCGAGCCGCGCGGCGGCGGCAACCCGGCCAGCGCCGCGACGTGCTCGAGGACGCGGCGGACGGGCAGCGGATCGGGATCGACCAGGTGGCAGGTGACGCCCGCGGCGCGCGGATCGAGGGCGAGCTGGTGACCCGCGGCGACGACGAAGGCGATCGGCACCAGATGAAACGGCGCGGCGCCGCCGCCGGGCAGCGGCAGCTGGACCGGCCACGGGTTGGTCGCGACGTAGGCGAGCACCGCGGTCGCGCTGTCGTCGCGGCCGCGCGCGTGCTCGGCGCGCTCGTCGACGACGTGGCCGAGCCGCAGCACCGTGACCGGGAGGCGGTGCATCGCCGCGGCGGCGGTGCGCTCGGCGTCGAACAGCGCCCGATCGTCCTGCGCGCGGAAGCCCTGGCCGGCGTCGAGCTCGTCCTCGCGGACCACGCCCTCGCGATCGCCCGACACCCGCACCGACGACCAGTGGATCAGGCGGCGCAGCCGCGGCGCGTCGGCGGCGAGATCGACGACGCTGCGGGTGCCCGCGACGCGGTGGCGGCGGCGGGTCTTCGGATCGGCGCCGAGTGGGGCCAGCGCCGCGAGGTGGTGGATCGTCGTGACCGACGCGGCGAGCGCGCGGTACTCGGCGGTCGACAGGCCGAGATCCATCGCCGACACCTCGCCGGTGAGGACGTGGAGGCGGGCCTGGTGCGCGGCCGGCAACGCCGCGGTGACCCGCGCCGCCTCGGCGGCGAACACCGCGGGCACCAGCAGGTGGATCCGCGCCGCCGGATCGTGGGCGAGGACGTGCTCGAGCAGCCGCACCGCGATCGACGACGGCATGCCCGTGATCAGCAGCTCCTCGGCGGGCGGCGCGGGATCGGGCGCGGGCGCGGTGAGCAAGCCGAACCGACTCTCGAGCGAGTGCCACAGCCCCTCGACCTCGGCCTCGAGCGTCGCGCGATCGCCGTGGTTGTCGACGACCCAGGTCGCGACCGCGAGCTTGGCCTCGAGCGGCAGCTGGGCGCCGAGCCGCGCCGCCACCGCGCCGTCGTCGAGCCCGTCGCGGGCGGCGAGGCGCTGGGCCTGGATCGCGGGCGCCGCGGCGACGACGATGACGCCGTCGAGGCCGCGGTGGACCTGGTTCTCGATCAGCAGCGCGGCCTCGTAGAACACGACCGGCGCGCCCGCGGCGGCGAGCCGCGCGATCGCGGCCTGGCTCGCGGCGGCGATGCGCGGATGGGTGATCGCGTCGAGGTCGCGGCGGGCGTCGGCGTCGCCGAACACCCGGGCGCCGAGCGCCTTGCGATCGAGGGTGCCGTCGGCCGCGACGATCGCCATGCCGAACCGCGCGACCAGCTCGGCGAACGCCGGCTGCCCCGGCAGCACGACCTCGCGCGCGACCTGATCGGCGTCGACGATCGCGGCGCCGCGCGCGCGCAGCAGCGTCGCGACCGCGCTCTTGCCGCTGGCGATTCCACCCGTGAGCCCGATGACCTTGGCCACGCGATCTCGTAACACGACCGGCGGGCCGTGGGCCCGGCATGCGACGTTGCCGAGTAGCTCTCCGCCCGCGGACGTGCGATAGCCATCGCGATGCGTCCGCGCTCGGCCAGCTTCGTCATCTCCGCGACCCAGCCGGCCGAGTTCCCGCCGGCCAGCCTGCCCGAGGTCGCCTTCGCCGGGCGATCCAACGTCGGCAAGTCGTCGCTCATCAACTCGCTCACCGATCACGCCGGTCTGGCGCGGACGTCGCGCACGCCCGGTCGCACCCGCTTGCTCAACTGGTTCCGGATCGAGACCGGCAAGCTGGTCGCGGGGCACGACGCGGTGTTCTTCGTCGATCTGCCGGGCTACGGCTTCGCCGCGGTCGATCGCGGGCTGCGGGCGTCGTGGCGGCCGCTGATGGAGAGCTACCTCGGCGAGCGCGCCACGCTGCGCGCGGTGGCGCTGCTCATCGACATCCGCCGCGGCGTCGAGGACGAGGAGCGCGACTTCGTGCCGTGGCTCCTCGAGCGCAAGCTCGCCGTCATCCCGGTCCTCACCAAGGCCGACAAGCTCGGCAAGGCCCAGCGCCTGCCGATCGCCGCGACGGTGCGGCGCGAGCTGGCGTTGCCGCGCGCGCCGATCTTGTTCTCCGCGCAAGATCGCCTCGGCATCGACGAGCTGTGGCGCGCGATCCTCGCGGGTCTGGCGCGTGGCTGACCCGCTCGCGATCGCGCCTGCGATCGCCGACGACCTCGACGCCATCGACGAGATCTCGCGCCACTCGTTCCGCACGCCGTGGCCGCGCCAGAGCTTCGCCGACGAGCTGACCCGCCCCCACGGCCGGCTGATCGTCGCCCGCGATCGCGCGGTGCTCGGCTATCTCAACTACTGGCTGGTCGCCGACGAGGTCCACCTGCTCGCGATCGCGACCCACCCCGACGCGCGCCGCCGCGGCATCGCGGCGCGGCTGATGGATCACCTGCTCGACGCCGCCCGCGACGCGCAGGTCGTCACGCTCGAGGTCCGCGCGTCGAACCGCCCCGCGATCGCGCTGTACCAGCGCTACGGCTTCGTCGCCACCGCGACCCGCAACGGCTACTACGGCGCCGACGGCGAGGACGCGCTCGTGATGCTGCTCAAAAGTGGCCGCCGATCGGCACTGATGACTGATCCCGGCTGAGCAAGACCGCGGCGGTGATGCCGCCCGCGACGATCACGCCGGCCGCCGCGGCGACCCACCACTTCGCGTACCACGCGCTGCCGCCGCGCCCGGGCTGCTGCAGCTCGGCGTCGACGTCGACCTGCCCGTCGGGCGGCACCGCCACCGATGCGCGGAACGGCGAGAAGCCGGCCTTCTTGATCTCGATCGGATAGCGCGACGGCGCCGGCACCCGGATCGCGGGGATCGGCGACGCGCCGCGCGAGGTGCCGCCGACCCAGATCTCGGCGCCCGCGACGTTCACCTTGATCGCGATCGTGCCGAAGCGGACGAAGTCCTCGGCCGGCAGCACCCGCTCGAGGTACGCGACCAGCTCGTCGTCGGTCGGCGCGGCGTCGGCCGCCAGCGCCTCGGCGACCCGGCCGGTGACCGCGCCGGCGCCGCTGCTGATGCGCTGGATCGACAGGATGACGTCGCCGAGCTCGCTGACGCCGACCAGCATCACCTCGTCGGTGCCGAGCTTGTGACCGATCGCGCCGATGCACGCCGAGTCGCCGGCGCAGTCGACCACCGCGCGATCGAGGCCGTCGCCGTAGCGCTGCCGCGCCTGATCGTCGCCGAGCACCTTGAGCGAGGTCCGCGTCGCCAGCACCACGCCGATCCGCGAGCCGAGCTGGGGCAGGGCGGCCGAGCCGGCGCGGAACTCGAGCACCGCGGTCGAGCGGCGCGGCCCGTCGGCCAGCGCCAGCGACGGCACCAGCAGCCCGATCACGATCGCGATCAGCGGCCGACGCATCACGGCCGCCCGAACAGCGCCGACGACGAGCCGCCCTCGAAGTCCTGGGCCGGCTCACCACCCGTGTTCGGCGCGCACGCCCAGGTCGGATAGATATAGGTGTCGCTGAGCACGCAGCGCTGGCCCAGCTCGAACCCGGCCTCGTCGTCGCGCTCGTTCTCGCACGGCACGCAGCGGGTGCGCAGCGACGCCTCGACCGCGCCGGTCTGGGTCGAGATCGACAGCTGGTAGCTGACGTGCAGCGCGATCGCCGGGATGAACGGCGTCAAGCCGAACGTCAGGCCGGTCGCCTTCGCCATCGAGTTCGAGCTGAGCGTCAGCACCGAGCCGTCGGCCGACACGCTCAGCGCCGCCACCGTCGCGACGTGGGCCTTCATGTTGCGGTTGATGACGAAGCCCATGCTCGAGGTCGGATCGAGCGTCTGCTGCAGCTCGGGCAGCTCGGCGACGCGGGCCAGCCGCGGCGCGGCGGTGAGATCGACGGTGGCGAGCTGGTGGTGGGCGCCGGTCGCGGTGTACGGGAACGGCCCGCCCGGATCCGGCTGCATGCCGATCACCGACGGCACGGTGCCGCCGATCCACGCCTGATCGGCCGACGCCGCGACCGCGGTCGGCGCGCACAGCACGTCCTTGGCGGTGCCACTGCAGATCCCGACCGGCGCCGGCGTGATCGCCGTGATCGTGTCGGGCCCGAGCTCGACGACGGTGGCGCGGTGGCCGCACAGCTCGGCGGCGACGACGAACGGCCGCGCGGTGGTGCCGGCGATGTCGGCGACGCCGCCGCCCAGCGCCAGCGTCCGGGTGCCCGCCTCGGCGGCGACCAGCGGCGTGATCAACAGCGACGACTGCCGCGCGCACTGCGCCGAGGTCCGCGCCGCGTTGACCAGCGCGATCGCGGCCCAGGAGCCGTCGGTCTCGCGGCCCAGCGTCACCGCGCCGATCGGTCCGGTCGCCGTCACGGTGCGCACGGTGCCGGTCGCCAGCTCGAGCAGGTGCATCGTCGAGCCGGCGCCCGCGACCAGGAACGCGCCGTCGGGCGAGCCGGTCAGATCGACGATCGGCGCTGGCGTCGTCATGATCGGCGTCGGATCGAACACGTCGGTGCTGCTGTCGAGGCGAAACACCATCGCGCCCGCGGCGAGGAACAGATCGGGCCCGGCCGACGCCAACACCGCGCCGGCCTGGCTGGCGGCGAGCGGCACCATCTCGGTGATGATCGCCGCGCCGCCGCGATCGATGCGCAGCACCCGCGGTCGGGTCACGGTCTCGGGCGCGTCGATGGTCTCCTCGGGCGTCGGCCCCGCGACGTAGGTGCGCGGCCGGCGGACCGGGATCTCGTAGAGCTGGTTGCCGTCGGTGCCGACCGCGAGCGCGGCCGAGGTGCGGCCGTAGCCGACGGTGCCGCCGTTGGCGCCGCGCAGCTCGACGGTCATGCCGCCGTAGTCGTCGACCGGCAGCTCGCCGAGCTCGAACGCGCCGTCGCGGATCGGCGCGGTCAGCGTGATCGGATCGCCGTCGACTCGATCGGCGCGCAAGACGATCTGCGTCGCGTCGACCGGCAGCGCACCCTCGGCGGTCGGCAGGCGCAGCACCACCTCGACCGAGCCTTGGCCGCAGCCAGTCAAGGCGAGCGAGAGCACCGCGGAGCGAGCGAACCGCACTCCGGTCACGCTATCACCCGTCGTCGGCTCGCGACAACCCATCGCGGGAACCCCGCGGTCGCGGTCGCGATCTGGCATGCTCGACAGGTCCGGATGTCCGTCGTCTTCACCCCCGAGCCCGAGCGCGCGACCAGCGAGGGTGGTCTCGACCACACCGGGCCGCGGGTCCGCGAGTTCGCGCCGATGGTGTTCGGCCGCTACTTGTTGATCCAGCGGCTGTCGCGCGGCGGCATGGGCGAGATCTTCCTCGCCAAGCACGGCCTGGCCGGCTTCGAGAAGCTGTGCGTGATCAAGAAGGTGCTGCCGACTCTCGCCGAGGACGAGCAGTTCATCTCGCGGTTCATCGACGAGGCCCAGGTCGCGATCAAGCTGCAGCACGTGAACGTCGCGCAGGTGTTCGAGGTCGGCCGCCTCGGCGACGAGTACTTCCTCGCCCTCGAGTATCTCGAGGGCCGCGATCTGCGCCGCCTGCTCACGCTGTTGCAGCGCCAGGGCCGCATGATCCCGCCGCCGATCGCGCTGTTCATCGTGCGCGAGATGGCGAACGGCCTCGCCTACGCCCACCGTCGCCTCGGCGCCGACGGCAAGTCGCTCGGCCTCGTGCATTGCGACATCTCGCCGCCCAACGTGCTGGTGTCGTTCGAGGGCGAGACCAAGATCATCGACTTCGGCATCGCCAAGAGCGCGCTGCGCGCGACCGCCACCGATCCCAAGATGGGCTTCGGCAAGTTCGGCTACATGGCGCCCGAGCAGCTGGTGCGCGGCGGCGTCGTCGACGCGCGGACCGATCTGTACGCCGCGGGCGCGGTGCTGTTCGAGCTGCTCACCGGCGAGCGGCTCTACGAGGTCGGCGACAACCCCGACTACCGCGCGCTGGCGCGTCAGGTCGTGAAGGGCGAGCACCGCCTGCCGTCGGACCTCGAGCCGTCGCTGGCGCGGTTCGACGAGCTGGTGGTGCGCATGCTGCGGCCGCGCCCCGAGGAGCGGTTCCAGACCGCGGCCGAGCTACGCGACGCGGTCCAGCACGTGCTCGTGTCGATCGCGCCGACGATCTCGACCGACGCCCTCGGCAGCTTCCTCCGCGACGTGTTCGCCGACGAGATGCAGCTGCAGCGCGAGCTGCTCGATCGCGCCGCCGCCGCGCACCTCGAGGACTTCCGCAAGGAGCTGACGACCCAGTCGATCGAGACCATCTCGTTCGCGCTCGCCAACCTGCCGATCGTCCCGGCCGCGACCGCCGCGGTGCCGCGCCTGCCCGGGCCCCTCGCCGCGCCCGGCCGCGCGCTGCCGCGGGCGTCGTCGTCGTCGTCCGCGTCGTCGTCGGTCGTGGTCGGCGACGTCGGCGGGCCGACCGTCGCGCAGCAGCATCGCCGCCGCCGCACCCTGATCGCCACCCTCGCCGCCGCGGTGCTCGGCGCGACCATCGCGCTGGCGTGGACCTTGTCGCGGCGGTCGTCGTCGCCGCCGCCGCAGGTGGTGCAGGCGCCCGAGGTCACCGCCCTCGACGCCGGCCCCGCGCCGATCCTCGTCGACGCCGCGCCGCCACCACCGCCCGTCGACGCCGCGCCGGCCGCGACCGCAGGCGTCGGCTCGCAGCGACCGCGCGATCGCGATCACGGCAAGCCTCCCGGCGACGGCAGCGGCAAGCCCGAGGTCAAGGACCCCGCGCCCGACGAGGCCGGCCTGCGCGCCAAGTTCCAGGCGATCAACCGCGAGTACAAGGAGTACAAGGCCGCGTTCGGCTCGCGCCTCGAGTCGGAGTGGACCGACGTCGCGAGCATGGTCGGCTACCTGTCGTCTCCCGAGAAGCGCATCGCCTTCGACAAGAAGCTCGATCGCCTGCGGACCCAGATGCGCGCCGATCGCTAGCAGCGCCAGGCACGAATTTGCTTCAGCGAAACCTGGCGGAAACATCGCCCGGATATTTTCGCCGCCATGAAGAAGGTCGAGGCGATCATCAAGCCGTTCAAGCTCGATGAGGTCAAGGAAGCGCTCGCCGAGATCGGCGTGCACGGCATGACCGTCACCGAGGTGAAGGGCTTCGGCCGCACCGGCGGGAAGAAGGAGGTCTACCGCGGCTCTGCCTACGTGGTCGACTTCGTCCCCAAGGTGAAGCTCGAGATCATCGTCACCGACGACGCCGTCCGTCAGGTCGTCGCCACGATCACCGAGTCGGCCCGCACCGGTCGCATCGGCGACGGCAAGATCTTCGTGACGCCCGTCGACGAGATCATCCGCATCCGGACCGGTGAGACCGGCGAGGATGCGATCTGAATTTCAGGGAGGGCTGTCGCCAGCCCTCCCCCCGCCGAAGCGGCGGGTCCCCCCACCGAGACGCGCACGCTCGCACCTAGGAGAACCTGGACATGAAGCCCGATGAGCTGAAGGAGTACGCCGCCAAGCACGGTGCCAAGATGATCGACGCGAAGTTCGTCGACTTTCTCGGCTCGTGGAAGCACCTGACCTATCCGATCGATCGCCTCCAGGAGGGCCTCGAGGACGGCTACGGCTTCGACGGCTCGTCGGTGGCGGGCTGGCGCGCGATCAACTCGTCCGACATGTTGATGGTGCCGGATCCGTCGACCGCGATCATGGATCCGTTCCTCGCGGTGCCGACCCTGTCGATCCAGTGCGACGTGGTCGATCCGATCACCCGCGAGCCGTACCCGCGCTGCCCGCGCAGCCTGGCGAAGCGCGCGCTCAATCACCTGAAGTCGACCGGCGTCGCCGACACCGCGTACTTCGGCCCCGAGGCCGAGTTCTTCATCTTCGACGCGGTCCGCTACGGCACCGCGGCCCACGACAACTTCTTCCAGATCGACTCCGACGAGGGCGGCTGGAACACCGGTCGCGTCGAGGGCGGCCGCAACCTCGGCTCGAAGACGCCGATCAAGGGCGGCTACTGCTCGGTGAGCCCGCTCGACACGGGCGCCGACCTGCGCACGCAGATGGTGCTGGTGATGCAGGCCGTCGGCATCATCATCGAGACCCACCACCACGAGGTCGCCTCCGCCGGTCAGGCCGAGATCGACATGAAGTACGACACGCTCCTGAAGATGGCGGACCAGGTGCTCTGGTACAAGCACATCGTCAAGAACGTCGCGCGCGCCCACGGCAAGACGGCGACGTTCATGCCCAAGCCGATGTTCGGCGACAACGGCAGCGGCATGCACACGCATCAGTCGCTGTGGAAGAGCGGCAAGCCGCTGTTCGCGGGCGACGCCTACGCTGGCATGTCGGACATGGCGCTCTACTACGCGGGCGGCCTGCTCAAGCACGCGGGCGCGATCTGCGCGTTCGCGAACCCGACCACCAACAGCTACCGCCGCCTGGTCCCGGGCTACGAGGCGCCGGTCAACCTGGCGTACTCGGCGCGCAACCGCTCGGCGTCGATCCGCATC
This sequence comes from Myxococcales bacterium, assembly GCA_043737575.1. Lineage (GTDB taxonomy): Bacteria > Myxococcota_A > Polyangia > Haliangiales > Haliangiaceae > UBA2376. Next base: position 9,879 of record JAYTAJ010000982.1, read on the forward strand.
CCGATGTACTCGGCGTCGCCCAAGGCCAAGCGCCTCGAGCTGCGCTCGCCGGATCCGAGCTGCAACCCGTACCTGGCGTTCTCGGCGATGCTGATGGCCGGCCTCGACGGCATCGAGAACCGCATCCACCCGGGCGAGCCCCTCGACAAGGACATCTACTCGCTGTCCCCCGAGGAGCTGGCCGAGGTGCCGACGGTGCCGGGCTCCCTCGACGCCGCGCTCGATGCGCTGCAGAAGGACCACGCCTTCCTGCTCAAGGGCGACGTGTTCTCGACCGACCTGATCGACGCGTGGATCGGGTACAAGCGCGAGGCCGAGGCCGATCACGTCCGGCTGCGCCCCGTGCCCGCCGAGTACCACCTGTACTACGACTGCTGAGGTTTCCGAGCGCAGCGAGGAACCGAATCTCCTCTGGGAGTCGAGTCCGAAGCGCGGTTCTGAAGAATGCTCTGAGGGATGTCGGCGCTCGCGGATCTGGTGAGCGCCGCCTTGTGCGGCGCTTTCCACGTCGCCTATACTCCTAGGGTTTCCTGGGGAGATCAGGCCATCCGGGCGCGTGCTCGGCGGTTCCACGGCCTCCACGGGACCCCCCTGCGTGACCCTGACCTCGCTTCGCGATCGCGTGACCGTCGGTTCCCTGCGCTGGGCACCGACCGCGGCCTACTCCACGTTCGTGGGGGCCACCGCGCGCCGCGTGATCCCGGGTCCGCTCCGCGCGCCGATCTATCGCGCCTTCGCCCGCCGCTTCGGGGTCGCCCTCGACGAGGTGGCGGATCCGCTGCCGAGCTTCCCGACCTTCGGTGACTTCTTCGCGCGGACCCTGGTGCCCGGGGTCCGGCCGGTCGACGACGCGCCGCTGGTGTCGCCGTGCGATGGCGCGATCGGCGCGTGCGGCACGATCGAGCGCGGCACGCTGGTCCAGGCCAAGGGCCACCACTACCGCCTCGCCGATCTGGTGGCCGACGACGCCCTGGCCGCGGCCCTCGACGGCGGCCAGTTCGCGACCATCTACCTGTCGCCGCGCGACTACCACCGCGTCCACACGCCGGTCGGTGGCCGCGTCACCCGCTACCACTACGTGCCGGGGCGGCGCTGGCCGGTGAGCCCGAAGTACGTCGAGCACGTCGAGCGGCTGTTCGCGATCAACGAGCGCGTCGTGATCGAGGTGGCGTCGCCGTGGGGCCCGGTCGCGGTGGTGATGGTGTCGGCGACCGGCGTCGGCAACATCTGGCTCACCCATGCCGGCCACGACTCGCGGCGGTGGCGCCAGCGCGGCGAGCTCCGCCACGTCGCGATCGACGCGCCGGTCGCCGCGGGCGACGAGCTCGGCGCGTTCCTGCTCGGCTCGACGGTGGTGCTGGTGCTGCCGCGCGGCGCACCCGCGCTGCAGCTGCCCGAGGCCGGCGCCGCGATCCGCTGCGGCCGCGCGATCGCGCGAGGTGCGGCGTGACCAAGCGGCCCGACGAAGAGCCGGATCTCGACGACGGCCTGACCACGTCCGAGCGACGGCGGCGGCGCAAGCGCAGCGGCATCCGCATCCCGTCGGACAACGTGCCGCGCCGCAGCGGCAGCCAGCCGGTGATCGCGCCCGTGCCCGAAGATCCGGCGCTCGCGGTGTCGATCGCCTACGCGTTTGGCGACACCAGCGGCGGTGACACCAGCGGCGGCGGCGACGCCGTCCCGGCCGGGCTCGACGATCTCGACGACCAGACCAGCATCGCCGACATGCCGATGGCGATGCCCGACGGCTCGGTGCTGCTGCCGATCGACGACGTCATCCCCGACGGCCGGACCCGGCAGATGGCGGCGATCAGCCTCGAGGCCCTCGGCCTGTCGGCGCTCGATCCCGATCTGCTCGACGCCGACGCCCTGGCCTCGACCCAGTCGATGCCGACGATGTCGGGCGAGCTGCCCGCGACCACCGCGCCGATGGCGGCGCAGGCCGATCCGACCCGGATCACCGGCGAGGTCGAGGCGGTCGACATCATGGTCGAGGACATGGCGGCCGATCCGACCGCCGACGACGCCGACCTGGCGCGCTCGGGGGACGGCGTGCCGCGGCGGCCGATGGGCCGCGCCGCCACCGTCGCCTTGTCCGAGGACGATCTCGAGGAGCTGATGGAGAGCACGCTGCAGGGCTCGGCGCCGACCGCGCCCCCCGCACGCGCCAAGGGCGGGACGGTGCCGCCGCTGCCGCCGCCGAGCCCGCCGCTGCCGCCGCCGAGCCCACCGAGCCACCAGGGCGTCGAGCGGATCAAGCCGCCGACCTTGCCGTCCTTGCCCGTGGTCGGCGGGCCGACCGCGACGACCGCGCCGTCGATGGCGGTGGTCGGCATGCCGCCGCCGATGCCGACCTCGGCGTCGTCGTCGGGCTCGCTGGCGTCGGCGTTGTCGGGCTCCCACGTCACGCCCGCGACGTCGGTGTCGGGGACGATCACGACGCCGCCGTCGATCACCGCGGTGGCGCCGCCGCCGCTCGACTCGGTCACCGTCGACGCCTCGGGCGCCGAGCCGGCAGCCCCGGGCGACGCCTCCGACAGCGGCGAGATCCTCGCCGAGGAGATCCTCGAGGTCGAGGAGCAGTCGCGCGCGTCGGCCCACGACGCCTTCGCCAGCGTGACCACCACGCCCGGGGCCCAGCCGCCGCCGACCGAGCGCGCCATCACTCACCCGCAGCTGCCGGTGGTGCCGCCGCCGACCCCCGCCGCCGCCGCGCCCGCCGTGATCGCGCCGCCGCCGCCGCCGGTCGTCCACAAGCCGCCGCCGCCCGCGCCCGCGCCGACCCGGAAGCCCGCGGTCTCGGTCACGCCGCCGTCGCCGATGCCGGGCGGCGACGAGAAGCGCAAGCGCCGCGGCAAGCCCTGGTTCGAGGACCTGTTCGACGAGGACTACCTCCGCACGCTGCCGTTCCTGACGCCGCAGGCGACCCAGGCCGAGGCGACGATGGTGATCGAGTCGCTCGGCCTCCAGCCCGGCGCGTCGGTGCTCGATCTCGGCTGCGGCTACGGCCGCCACGCGATGGAGCTGGCGGCGCGCGGCCTCAACGTCGTCGGCGTCGATCTGTCGCTGCCGATGCTCCTGCGCGGCGCCGACGAGGCCCAGCGCCGCGGCCTCGACATCAACTTCATGCACGCCGACATGCGCGAGATCGACTTCGACGCCCAGTTCGACGGCGCCTACTGTCTGTTCTCGACCTTCGGCTTCTTCGACGACGAGACCAACAAGAAGACCGCGAGCCTGGTCGCCAAGGGGCTCAAGCCCGGCGCCAAGCTGATGCTCGAGGTCCTGAACCGCGACTACGTCATCGGCGATCTGCCGAACCGGGTGTGGTGGGAGGGCGACGGCTGTGTCGTCCTCGAAGAGGTCGAGTTCAACTACTTCTCGTCGCGCGTGCAGTCGAAGCGCTCGGTGGTGTTCGACGACGGCCGCCAGGTCGAGCAGGAGATCTCGCTGCGCGTCTATTCGCTGCACGAGATCGGCAAGCTGCTCCACGCCGCCGGGCTGCGCGTCGTCGAGGTGTCGGGCTCGATGGCGACGAAGGGTCGCTTCCTCGGCAATCGCTCGCGCGAGATCATCGTCATCGCCGAGCGCAAGTCCGGCGATACCAAGGCCTGACTCGCAGGCGTTTGCCTGAGCGCCTGCTGCGGCTTTCGCATGTAGGCCCCCGTCGGTGTGCTCGATCGCACCCCGATGGCGCGCAACCGTGGGCCGGCGGTAGGGCTCCTGGAATAGGACCGCCACGCCGTGAGTAGGAACTAGACAGCCGTCTCCGTCGTCGTCGTCCCCGGAGATCAAAACATTTTGCGAGCCGGGGCGTCTGAAGGAAGCGGCCTGACCCAGGCCAGGAAGGATTGCCGTGAAGACGAGCGCAGTAGCCGTTGCGAGTCAGCCGAGGGTGGGTTCGTTCGCTGGAGGCCCGATCCGCGCCAAGGTGGGGCGCGCGGCGCGGATGGCGAGCAAGGCAGGTTCGGCCGAGCGCGGTGAGCGCACGCGTTCGAGCGAGCGCAGCCGGAGCCAGTCGAAGTCCGACGGCTCCGGCTACCTGACCATGTACTTCCGCGACATGGCGGCGCTGCACGTGCTGCGGCCCGAGGAGGAGTTCACCTCCGCCAAGGAGATCGAGGCGCTCGAGATCCTCTTGTGGACCGAGCTGCTCGGCTTCGCGCCGATGACCGAGGCGATCCTCGACGCGCTGCCGGCCGAGGCCGCCGACGGTGCTCGCGCCGAGATCAAGGCGCTGCGCCGCGCCGCCGCTCGTCGCAGCGAGGCCCTGGTCGTGCGCGCCGCGACCAAGCTGCGCGAGGTCGACGTCGACCGCCTGGTCGTCGACACCGGCCTCACCGTCGTCGATCGCGCCCAGCGCGGCTACCTGACGGTGCCGCGGGCGATCCGGATCTCGCGCGGCTTCGCCGACTGGGTGCGGCGCGTCGAGTCGGCGGCGCGCACCGCCCACGACGCTCGCAACGACTTCGTGAAGGCGAACCTGCGGCTGGTGATCAGCATCGCGCGTCGCTTCAACCACGGCCGCATGTCGCTCGCCGATCTGGTGCAGGAGGGCAACCTCGGCCTGATCAAGGCGGTCGAGCGCTACGACTACCGCCGCGGGTTCCGCTTCTCGACCTACGCGTCGTGGTGGATCCGCCATGCGATCAGCCGTGCCCTCGCCGACAAGGGCCGTGAGATCCGCCTGCCGGTCCACATGATCGACGCCCATCACCGCCTGACCAAGGCGCGGCGCGAGCTGACCGCGAAGCTCGGGCGCAACCCGACCACCGAGGAGCTGGCCGAGGCGACCAGCATGCCGGCCGACAAGGTCGAGAACATGCGGCGCTGGGTGCTCGAGCAGTCGGTGTCGATCGATCGCCCGGTCGGCGACGAGGAGGGCCGCAGCCTCGGCGAGGTCCTCGAGGATCCCGACAAGAGCGACCTGTCGCCGACCGCCGATCTCGAGATGGACGCGCTCACCAGCGAGGTCCGCTCGATCCTCGGCGAGCTCCGGCCGATCGAGGCCGACATCCTGCGCCAGCGCTTCGGCCTCGAGACCGAGCAGGAGCTGACGCTCAAGGAGATCGGCGAGAAGTACAACCTGTCGCGCGAGCGCATCCGTCAGCTGCAGGAGCAGGCGCTCGGCAAGATGCGCCGCGCCTTACAGCGCAAGGACCTGATGTGAAGCGAGCGCGCGGCGGCGGGAACCGGTCGCGGGCTCTGTGTTAGCCTGATTGACATGCAGGCACTCGGAGGCATGAAGGGCCGGGCGCTCCTCGCGGGCGCGGCGCTGTGGATGGCGGTGGCGGCGTGCGGATCCAACGACGGCAAGCTCAAGGTCACCGGCCTCGAGCCGACCTCGGGCGACGCGATGGGCGGCCAGATCGTCTTCATCAACGGGCAGAACTTCCTGAAGACGACGCGCACCGCGAAGGTCTACTTCGGCGATCAGCCCGGCAACGTCATCCGCTTCAAGAGCGACGGCGAGCTCGTCGTCGAGGCGCCCGGCGGCAAGCCCGACCTCACCGTCGATGTGCTCGTCGTCTTCGAGCCCGGCGGCGAGATCACGATCCCCAAGGCCTACACCTTCCGCGAGAAGAAGTCCCTCGACGTGAAGGACCTGAAGACGAATTGAGTTGATCTAAGCACCCGGTGCGTGATGCGCGGCGCTCGTCGCCTGCTCGCACGGGGT
>JAYTAJ010000983.1:0-6754 GCA_043737575.1 Myxococcales bacterium
GGTGTCGACGCAGGTGCCGCCGCAGGTCGTGGTCGGCGGCGCGCAGGTCGCCGCGCACTCGCTGGCGACGCAGCTCTCGCCGACGCCGCAGGCGTTGCCGCAGGCGCCGCAGTCGGTCGCGCTGGTGGTGGTGTCGACGCAGACGCCGCGGCACTCGAGCTGCAGCTCGATGCACTTGGGATCGTCGCCGCACCCGGGGGCGATCGCGAGCAGCGCAGGGAAGATGACGCCGGAGAAGAAGGAGGTGCGTTTCATGGTCCCTGGTCGACGAGGTCGTCGGGCGCGAGCATATCGTACGCGCGCCGCCGAGTCATGAACGACCATTGGCCGATCCATGCGCGACGGTGGGCCCTCGTCGGTCCGCCGCTGCGGCCCGCCCCCGACGACGTCGCGCGGTTCGAGGCCGAGGTCGCGCGCTGGCGGGCGCCGCGCGCGCTCCTGCTCGGCGTGACGCCCGAGCTGGCGACGATGCGCTGGCCCGACGGCGCGGCGGTCGTCGCGGTCGATCGATCGCAGGCGATGATCGACGCGATCTATCCGCGCGCGGGCGCGGTGCGCGGCGAGTGGAGCGCGCTGCCGATCGCGAGCGGCGCGATCGACGTCGCGATCGGCGACGGCTGCCTCACCAACCTCGGGTTCCCCGACGGCTACCGCGCCTTCGCCGCCGAGCTACGGCGGGTCCTGGCCGCCGACGGCGCGCTGGCGCTGCGGGTGTTCGCCGCGCCCGACCAGCCCGAGTCCTTGGCCGAGGTCGCCGCCGCTCTCGCCGCCGGTCGCGTCGCCAGCTTCCACGCGCTGAAGTGGCGGGTCGCGATGGCGATCCAGGACGCCGATCGCACCGTCGCGGTCCAGGCGATCCGCGCCGCGGTCGACGCGCTCATCCCCGATCGCGCCGCGGTCACCGCGTGGCCGCGCGCCACGATCGACACGATCGACCACTACCGCGACTCCGATCTGCGCTACTCGTTCCCGACCCTCGCCGAGGTGAACGACGCGCTCGGCGCCGACCTCGCGCCCGCGACCTGCCACGCCGCGACCCATCGCGACGCCTACCCGACGCTGACCTGGACGCCGCGCTGATCAGCGACGGCCGCGGCGCTGCACTACTTGCCCGCCAGGGCGCGGGCGGTGGCGGTGAGGAGGGCGTCGGAGGTGATGGGGGCGCCGGTGGCGTGGATCATCCAGGTGTCGGGGAGGACGGCGCCGAAGCGGGCGATGCGGGTGAACTCGGCGGCGAAGGTCGGCGCGTCCTTGCCGGCGAGGTGCTCCTCGAGCTGGAACGCGATGACGTGGCCGAGGACGTAGTTGAAGAGGTAGAGCGGCGTCGAGATCGTGTGCGAGTAGATGCCGAGCAGCGCGGTCTCGCCGCGACCGCCGAGGATCGGCGCGTAGTACTGGTCCCAGGTCGCGCGGGCGATGCGGACGGTGGCCTCGCGCAGCTCGGCGGCGGTGGCGTCGGGATGGTCGTAGAGCCAGTGCCAGACGTCGATCTCGACGAGCGCGGAGCCGGAGCGCTCCCACGCGGTCCAGAACTGGTCGAGCACGCGCAGGCGCTCGGCGGCGGCGTCGGGCGCGGGCCGGCCGAGCAGCGTGAGGTCGCGGGCCTGGAACAGGAACGCCAGCGCCTCGGTGAACGCGTTGTTGGGCACGCCGGCGAGGAGCGGCTGATCGACCTCGTATAGCGACAGGTACTGCTCGACGTTGTGGCCGAGCTCGTGGACCGCGATGTTGTAGCCCTTGTAGTCCATGCCGCCGGCCTCGACCCGGGTGCGCAGGTGGGGCTGGTCGCCGCGACGCCGGGCCTCCATCGCGTGGCCAGCGCCGCGCGACGGATCGACGGCGATGCCGGCGGCGAGGGTGCGGGCCTGGGCGGCGGTGAAGCCGAGCTCGCGGAGGATGCGCGGCAGATCGGCGGCGAAGGCGTCGGCGGTCGGGTAGCGCTTGCGGGTCACGGCGTCGAGCTCGGCCTCGGGGACGGTGCCGCCGCTGAAGTCGAACCAGAGATCGTGGGGCCCGAGGGCGCGGCCGAGGCGCCGCTCGACCTCCTTGGCGGCGAGCGCGGCGTTGGGCGACGACAGGATCGACACGATCAAGGCGCGGACGCGGGCCTCGGGCATCTCGGCGAGCTCGAAGGCGCGGGCGATGCGGGTCGGCGCGACGGGCGCGAACCGATCGGTGGCGCGGCCGGTCGTGAAGTGAGCGATGACGTGGGCGAAGCGGACGTCGTCCTCGCGCTCGGTGCGGGTGGTGCGCGCGGCGGGCGCGTCGGCCTCGAGCTCGGCGGCGGGCGTCGCGGTGATGGCGTTGGTGAATGGATTCCAGTCGAGCCGCGGGTTGTCGATGACCGCGGCGGGGATGGTCTGGGTGACGATGCGATCCATCACCTTCGCGATCGTGCGCTGCTTGGCGAGGCCGTCGGCGTCGGCGTAGTTGGCGATCAGCTCGTCGCGCAGGTTCCAGTGGCTGATGAGGCGCTTGCCCGACGGGAAGCGGCGCGCCCCGTCCTCGTCGAGGACGTGGTGCATCCACAGGTTGTAGCTGGCGATGTAGGCGTCGGCGCGGGCCTCGGCGGCGCTGACCGCGACCGCGAGCTCGCCGGGGATGCGGGTGTCGAAGCGCCGGGTCAGGCGGACCTCGGCCCAGTCGCGGCGGCGGTAGCGCGCGGCGTCGCGCAGCCGATCGTCGAGGGAGGTGAGCGGGAAGTTGAGGAGCGCAGCGAAGGCGACCTTGGTCGCGAACAGATCGTCGACGACGTGGGCGGCGGGATCGAAGCCGGCGAGCAGGCCGTCGATCGGCAGCATCGGGCCGGTGTCGACCTCGGCGTGCCAGCGGGTCGCGCGCTGGACCTCGTGGAGCAGGCCGTCGATCTGCTCGAGCTGTAGCGACAGGCGAGTGAACAGCGCGTCGAGCTCGGCGGGCGCGCTGACGAACTGCGCGGTGACCAGCTCGATCAGATCGCCGTCGTCGGCGCGCCACAGCGACGCGACCTGATCGACGCCGCGCTCGATGCGGGCGCGGTGGGCCTCGCCGTGCTGCGCGATCAGCGCCTGCTTGGCGGCGACGATGGTGGCGGCGCCGTCGGGGGCGCGCGGCCCGGTCGCCGATGGAGCAGGGCAGGCGGCGACGGCGCAGGTCAGCGCGGCGGCGAGCAGCCGAGAGGTGAGCGAGGTGGTCGGCACGCGCGCATGTTACAACGCGACGCGCGTGTCGCTGTCGTCGCACCGACGTTCCGGGCCGATCGTGATCGCGATCGCGATGGCCGTGGTCGGTTGCGGCAAGGACGCGGGCCCGCCGCGCGCGGCGACCTTGACGATCCGCATCACCGACGGCGCGGGTGGTCCGCCGATCGCGGCGCGGGTGCGGTTCTGGGACGGGGAGCGCGCGATCGAGATGGGCCGGCGCGAGCTGTACGGCGGCGCGCGTCAGGCCGAGGGCGCGTGCGCGCTGGCCGACCGCGCGGTCGGCACCGCCACCGGCGTGCTGGTGCCGTACGGCGAGGCGACGATCCCCGTCGGCGGCGGCGATGGGTGCACGCCCTCGCCGGCGCTGCCGCTCGGCCGCTACCGGGTCACCGCGTGGCGCGGTCTCGAGCACGAGCCGTGGCACGGCGAGGTCGCGATCGCGCGCGGCCAGGCGGCGCGGCTCGACATCGCGCTCGATCGGGTGTGGCGGGTCGACGCGGCGCTGGTCGCCGATCTCCACGTCCACGGCGCGCCGTCGAACGACTCGACGGTGCCGCCAGCGTGGCGGGTGATGGGCCAGGCCTGCGCTGGCATCCAGGTGACGGCGCTGTCGAACCACGGCCGCCACGACGATCTCGACGGCGCGATCGCGGCGCTGAAGCTCGAGCGAGTGATCGCGTCGATCGCGTCGAACGAGGGATCGAGCGAGGCCGCCCACGTCGGGGTGTATCCGGTGCCGATCGATCGCGGCCTGCCGCGTGGCGGCAGCCCCGACGAGGCGACGATGTCGAAGTGGTCGCGCGACGAGATCCTGGCGTGGGCCCGCGCGATCCCGGGCGCGATCGTCCAGATCAACCACCCGCGGTTCCGGATGTACGCGCTGTTCGACGGGGCGCGCTGGGACGGCGTGCGCTGGCCGCCGCCGTTCCCCCTCGGCTTCGACGCGGTCGAGGTGCTGAACGGCCACAACGCGTTCAACGCGCCCGGCGATCGCCGCATCGACGAGGTCGTGCGCGACTTCTACACGCTGATCGATCACGGCGCCTGGGTGACCGCGGTCGGCGCCAGCGACACCCACCACCTCGACGGCGTGGTCGACGGCGTCGCGCGGACCTACGTGCTGCTCGACGAGCCGCGCGCCGCGAGCCTCGACCGCGGCCTCGACGAGGCGGCCTTCGTCGCCGCGATCCGCGGCCGCCGCGCGGTCGCGACCACCGGCCCGTGGCTCGACGTCCGGGTCACCGACGTCGCGGGCGGCGCCAGCGCCGGCCCAGGCCAGACCGTCGCCGCGCCGAGCCGTCGGGTTCGCGTCGACGTCACGCTGGCCCAGGCGTCGTTCGTCCATGCCGACGCGATCCGCATCCGGGTCGGCAACACGATCGTCCGCACCGAGCCGATCGCCGATGGCGCGCGCCACCACGCGCTGACGCTCGAGGTCGACGTGGCGGCGCCGACCTGGATCGGCGTCGACGCCGGCGGCGATCGGCCGCTGCCGGCGTGGATGACCGGGACGTACCAGCAGGAGAAGCAGCGGCCCGGCGTCACGCCGTTCGCGATCATCAACCCGATCCGGGTGAGCGTGCCGTGATCGATCGCGTCGTCACCATCGTCGCGCGGTTGCTCGCCGCGCTGCTCGCGGTGGCGGGCATGATCGGCCTGGCGTGGGGCGCCCGCGGCGTCCTCGGCACCGCCGTCACCGACGTGCTGCGCGGCGGCCGGCTCGCCGCGATCGTCCTCGCCCTCGCGCTCGGCGCGCTCGCGGCGTGGCGCGGCTGGCCCCCGTCGCGCATGCTCGCCGCGATCCCGCGGCGCTACTTTCTGGCGATCGTCACCGCGGTGGCGCTCGCGACCGGGATCTGGGCGCACTGGCAGATCCAGCGCGGCGTGCCCGACGTCCCCGACGAGCTCGGCTACCTGCACCAGGCCCGCACCTTCGCCGACGGACACCTCACCGCGCCGTCGCCGCCCGGCCCGGAGTTTCACTACGTGTCGTGGGGCGTCCACGATCACGATCGCTGGTACGCGGTGTTCCCGCCGGGCTACGGCGTGCTGCTCGCGATCGGCGACGCGGTCGGCGCGCCGTGGTCGGTGAACCCGCTGCTCGGCGCTGCGCTGGTGCTGCTGTTGTTCCTGTTCGCCGAGGACATCCTCGGCCGCAACGGCAACGGCGCCCGCGTCGTCGTGCTGCTGTACCTCGGCTCGTGGTTCCGCTTGATGCACGCCGGCAGCTTCATGGCGCACCCCGCGGCCGCGCTCGCCGCGATGCTCGCGGTGGTCGGCCTCCTGCGCGGCGTGGGGTGGCAGCGATCGCGCGGGTGGGCGGCGGCGGGCGGCGCCGCGCTGGCGTTCCTCGGCGCGACCCGTCAGCTCGACGCGGTGATCATCGCCGCGGTGCTGGCGCCGGCGATCGCCGTCGGGCTGTGGCGCGGCCGCGTCGTCGCGGCGCGGCGGCTGGTGCTCGCGATCGCGTGCGCGCTGCCGATCGCCGCCGCGTACCTCGCCTACAACCGCGCGCTCACCGGCGACGCGCTGTTGCCGCCGCAGCAGCGCTACATGCAGATGAAGGAGAAGCGCGGCGACTGCTTCCGCGTCGGCTTCGGCCCCGGCGTCGGCGAGTGTCCGATCACGCAGAACACCGGCTACGGACCGAAGGGCTTCGCGCCGAAGCACGCGGTCGCCAACACCCGCAAGCGCCTCGACGCCTGGGTCCGGTACTCGTTCGGCTGGGCGCCGTTCGCGCTCCTGCCGCTGTTCGGGATGCTCGGCGCGGCCGTGCGCGGTGGCGCGGCGGCGCGGCGGCGGGCGCTGGTCGGCGGCGTGTTCCTCGCGACCGTCCTCGGCTACGGCGCGTTCTTCTATCACGGCGTGATCTACGGCGCGCGCTTCTACTACCTGGCGTGGCCGTTCGTCCTGGTCGCGAGCGGAGCCGCGATCGTCGACGGCGGCGCGCTGCTCGCGCGGCTGCGGGGCCGGGCCGGGCCGATCGCCTCGGGTGCGCTCGGCGCCGCGGTGCCCGCGGTCGTGGTGGTCGGGATGATCGCGGCGTGGCCCGCGGTGAAGGCCCACTGCGGCAAGCGTCCGCGCACGCAGGACGGCGCGCTGGTCCGCGCCCTCGACGCGCCCGCGCTGCGCGACGCCCTGATCTTCGTCGACTCGATGACCCTGCCCGCGACCGTCACCGCGTACCCGGCCGACCTCGCGCGCAACCGCCCGCTGGTCGTGAAGGACCTCGGCCCCGCCGCCGCCGCCGGCTACGCGCGCCTGTTCCCGGATCGCCGACCGCTGCGCATGCAGGGGAAGAGCTTCACGCCGATGACCTTCGCGGCCGACGCGCCGATGCGTCACGAGGGCGGCGCGCTGTATCCGCTCGACGACGCCCGCGGTGGCTTCGGCGATCGTGCGCCGGCGTCGTACCTCGGCAACGTCGCGTTGTCGGGCGGCGAGGCGCTGCGCTTCACGCTCGATCGCGCCGACGCCAGCTTCTCGCTGCCGATCTGGGCGATCGCCGCCGACGCCGGGCCGATGACGATCGACGTCGCGATCGTCCACCACCCGGGCAGCCCGCCGATCGA
>JAYTAJ010000984.1:0-6752 GCA_043737575.1 Myxococcales bacterium
GACGGCGATGGCGTGACCGCGGAGGTCGACTGCGACGACGACCGCGGCGATGTCTTCCCCGGCGCCGCGGATCGCGACGGCGACGAGGTCGATCAGAACTGCGATGGCGTCGACGGCTGGCGCGATCCGGCGCAGCCGCAGCCCGCGGTGGCCACCGAACCGGCGCACGCGCCGACGCCGACCGCGCCCAAGGCGATCGCCACCGATCCACCGCCATGACGACCAACGCCACCGGGCACCTGCCACCTGGGCCCAGCGCCGCAAGCGCGACTGGGCACCGTCGCCGCCTCGACGTCGTCGCCTCGACGTACCAGCCGGTCTACGTGGTCTGGGAGCTGACCCTGGCGTGCGATCACGCGTGCACCCACTGCGGCTCGCGCGCTGGCGTCGCGCGCGAGCACGAGCTGTCGACCGCCGAGGCGGTCGCGGTCGCGGCGCAGCTCGCCGACGCCGGCACCCGCGAGGTCGTGCTGATCGGCGGCGAGGCCTACCTCCACGACGGCTTCCTCGACGTGGTGCGCGCGCTGGTCGGCCGCGGCGTCACGGTCGGGCTCACGACCGGTGGCCGTGGCGTCACCGCGGCGCTCGCCGCGGCGATGGCCGAGGCCGGCGTCACCCAGGCGTCGGTGTCGGTCGACGGCCTCGAGGCGACCCACGATCGCATGCGCCACCTGCGCGGCAGCTTCGCGAGCGCGATGGCGGCCCTCGACAACCTGCGCGCCGCCGGCATCGCGATCACCGCGAACACCAACGTCAACCGCTTGAACCGCGGCGATCTCGAGGCGCTGTACGAGGTGCTGCGCGATCGCGGCATCGTCGGGTGGCAGGTCCAGCTCACCGCGCCGCTCGGCCGCGCCGCCGATCGGGTCGCGATGATCTTGCAGCCGTGGGATCTGCTCGACGTGGTGCCGCGCATCGCGGCGCTGAAGCAGCGCGCCCGCGGCGATCGGATCACGCTGATGCCCGGCAACAACCTGGGCTACTTCGGGCCCGAGGAGGTCGCCCTGCGATCGCTGCGGCCGACCGATCGCGATCACTGGCGCGGCTGTCAGGCCGGCAAGTTCGTCATGGGCATCGAGTCCGACGGCGCGGTGAAGGGCTGTCCGTCGCTGCAGACGTCGAGCTACGTCGGCGGCAACCTGCGCGAGCGCACCGTCGCCGCGATCTGGAAGGAGACCCCCGAGCTCGGCTTCAACCGCGGCCGCACCGTCGACGAGCTGTGGGGCCACTGCCGGACCTGCGACTTCGCCGCCGAGTGTCTGGGCGGCTGCACGTTCACCGCCCACGCGATCCTCGGGCGGCCCGGCAACAATCCGTACTGCCACTACCGCGCGCGTACCTTCGCGAAGCGCGGGCTGCGCGAGCGCCTGGTGCCAGGCGCCGCCGCCGACGGCCTGCCCTTCGACAACGGCACGTTCGAGATCGTCGTCGAGCCGCTCGACGCGGTCGACGCGGCGGCCGACGCGCCCGCGGCCGAGCTGGTGCAGATCAACCGCCGGCCGATCCGCGTCGCGCGCAGCTGACGTAGGATCGGCGCATCACCCGCAAGAACATGTTCGGCGCCGACGCCCTCGGCCTCCAGAGCAAGTACTGAGCAGGGATCACGCCCGTCGTCAGCTGGTACGGGCCGAGGTGGTGGGTCAGGCGGGTCGCGGGTGACGACGTCGCGTCGGCCAGCCACGCCTTGTAGGTGCCGGTCAGGCCCGCGACCGCGGCGCGCTGCTGACACGCGGCGTCGGCGCCGACCAGCCCGCCCATCGCGCCCGGGTAGCCGCGGCGGCCCGGCGACGCTACCGAGCCAGCGCCGCGAACGCGACGCAGAACACCTGGCGATCGAACGCCGCGAGCGGCCGCGAGAAGTACGCGAGCCGGCTCTGGTAGATCTTCATGCCGGGCTCGCCGTGGTTGGCGTGGAACCACGCGTCGGTGGCCTCGTCGTACCAGCCGTAGTCGGCGTTGATCATCCGGGCGTCGGGGCCGTCGGCGGGCGACGGCCGCGCGGCGTGGGCGTAGCCGCGGAGGTCGATCTGGCCGCGAGCGTCGGCCACGAACCGCGTCGGATCGCCGGCGAAGAACCGCAGCGAGAAGATCGCGGGCCGCCACCGCGCCGGATCGGGATCGGCCGGGATCGCGGCGACGACGCGGGCCAGATCGCGCAGCGTCCGATCGGCGGCGACCTTGGCGGCGACGTCGGTGGGGCGGCGCTTCAGCACCGCGATCAGCGCGGCCTGCACGTGCTGCGCGCGCGCGAACGAGTCGAACGCGAGGTCGAGCGGCGGCGGCCCACCGCCGCGGCCGAGGTGCAGCGCGGTGATGCCGATGCTGCCCGCGGCGAGCGTCGCCTTCTCCGCGGTCATCGCAGCGTGCAGCGACGGATGACGTAGACCTTGCCGGTCGTGCCCTGGGTGACGAGGCCCGTCGACGTGGTCTTCGACTCGAACTCGCCGGTGTGCTCGAGCAGGCCCTCGACGACGATCGGCTGGTCGCGCTGGGCGTCGGGCCAGTGGCTGCGATCGAGGCAGTAGACGTGGAGCGTGCCAGTGTCGACCAGCCCCGCGATCTTGGCGTCCATCGCGGTGCCCGCGATCCGGACCTGGCTGCCGACCGCCGCCATCGCGCCCGCGTGATCGACGACCCGGGTCGGCGCGGCGCCGCTCGACGTCGACGGCCCGCTGCCGCGGCCACAACCGGCCGCGATCACCAGCGCCAGCGCGACGGCCCTCATGCGCCCAGCTTCCAGGTCGCGCCGTCGAGAATGAAGCGCTGACCGGTCATGCCGTGGGTGACGAGGCCCGTGCTGGTCTTCTTCGGCTCGGGGCCGATCGCGCGCCGCGCCAGCGTGCCCGTGATCTCGATCGGCTGGCCGCGCACCGTCTTGTCCCAGTGCGACAGGCCCGCGACGAAGACCCGCCGATCGTCGACCTCGACGACCGCGCCGGCGGCGTCGTCGTCGGCGGTGCCGCGCAGCGTGACCTGCTTGCCGATGTGCTCTTGCAGCTCCATGTCATTTACCGATCTTCGCGAACGCGACGCAGAAGATCTGCCGATCGAAGTTCTTCAGCGGACGCGAGTAGTGATCGAGGGTGCTCTGGTAGACCTTCATACCAGGATCGGAGTGGTTGGCGTGGAACCACGAGTCGGTGGTCTCGTCGTACCAGCCGTAGTCGAAGTTGACCATCAGGTTGCCCGGGCCCTCCTTCTCGTCGGCCCGACCCTCGTAGTTGTAGCCGGTCATGTCGACCTGGCCATTCTTGTCGGCGTTGAACTTGGTCGGATCACCCTTCTTGCGATCTTCCCAGCTGCCCTCCTGCCGCGAGAAGAAGCGCTTCGAGAAGATGACCGGCTTCCACTTCGTCGGATCGGGATCGACGGGCATCGACGCCAGGATGTTCTTCAGCTTCTTCAGGACCGGGCTGGCGTCGATCATGTCGTCGACCTTGTCGATCGCCGGCTTCGACTTGAGGATCTCGGCGAGCGCCGCCTGCACCTGCTTGGCCTGATCGAAGGACGAGAACGACATGTCGAGTGACGGATTGACGTTCACGCCGAGGTTGAGCGCGGTGATACCGATGCATCCGGCCGACAGCGTCTCCTTCTCGAGGTCGGTCATCTTGCGGCCGTTGCGCTTCTCCCAGCCGGCGATGAAGTCGCTGACGGAGATCTCGCGGGTGTCCTGGTTGGGGCCGAGGCGCTCGGTGGCGCCGTTGTTCGAGCAGCGTTGCAACGACACGTCGGCGCTGTTGTTGCGCAGCCGCGACGCGACGCCACCGACCGCCTTCTTGGCGCCGCCGTAGAGGCGCGCGAGCACGCCGGTCGCCGCGCCGTCGGCCTCGCCCTCGGCCTCGTGCGACGGATCGACCGCGAGGGGCTGGCGCTGCACCGACGCATCGCCGCTCTGCTGGACGACGTGGGCCAGCTCGTGGGCCATGATGGCGTCGCCGACCGCGGAGCCGGGCGCGTACTCGCCCGCGCCGAACGCGACGTGGCTGCCGATCGTGAACGCCCGGGCCTGGTGATCGGCCGCGAGCCGCGCCGCCGCGGGACCGGTGTGGACGCGGACGTGGGACAGATCGGCGCCGTAGGTCTCGCCCGCGGCCTGGGCCATCGCGGTGTCGAGGGGCGCGCCGTCGCCGAGCTGCTCGACCACCGCGGCCGGGCTGTCGGCGGGCTTGGTCGCGGCGACGCCGCCGCCGACCATCGCCAACAGGTTCTGCGCCGCGCCGCCGATCGCGCCGGCCGCCGCGCCCATCGCGCCGCCGCCCTTCATCCGCGCGGTCAGGCTGCTGATCAGCTCGTCGGCGGTGGCGGGCTTGCCGCCGCCCGCCGCTTGCCGCGCCATCCGCTCGAGGGCCTGGGCGCTGTCGCCCGCGTGCTCGGCCAGGTGCTGATCGATCATCGGCCCGCCCTCGGGGCCGGCCGCGGCGCGCAGCTGCGCGATCGCGGTGGCGCGGGTCATCTGACCCGGACCGGGCTGGGCGCCGTCCTCGACGATCAGGCCGCCCGCGGGCGTGCCGCCGGCGACGACCTTGTCGGCCACCGCGTCGGCCTCGGCCTCGGCCGGATCGTTCGACGCACCGACCGTGATCTTGCGCTGCGGCAGGCTGCGCGCCGCCGCGCCCTGCTGGACGACGTGCGTCAGCTCGTGGGCCATCAGCTTGACGTCACTGGCACTCTCGCCCGGCCCCAGGAACACGTCATTCTGGTGGGCGAAGGCGCGGGCGCCGATCGCCGATGACGCCGCCGCGGCGTCGGGGTCGGTGTGGACCCGCACGCCGCCGAGATCGGCGCCGAGGTACGGCTCGACGCGGCTCTTGACGCCGCCGTCGAGGGCCTGGCCGCCGCTCTTGCTCTCGACCGCCGCGGTCGCGACGTCGTCGATGGTGACGCCGCCGTCGCCGTTGGCGGCGCGCTGGATCGTCGCGGCGACCGGCGACAGATTGCCGGTCATGACCGCGAACGGATCCTCGAGCGCCTCGGTGGCGGCGGCGGGCCGCGCTCCCGCGTCGACCTCGCCCGTGAGATCCGGATTGGGCGCCGCCTTGCGCCGCATCGCCTCGGTGCGGGACTTCCCACCGGGTCTGCCTTGATCACTCCCGCCGCCCTCGCCCTCGCCACCCTCTCGCCGATGTCGCTGGATCTTCATGGTGCCCTCCGGACGGTTCCGTTCGCTGCCGCATTGTACGCGGGGACCGACCCCGAAACCCCTCGCTCCCGATCAACGGGTAGACTCGCGGCCGTGAAGCGCCTCGCCTCGATCGTCGTCCTCGCCGCTGCCTGCGGCGGCCCGCAGTCCACCGCGACGTGCCCCGCGTGCGAGCCGGTCGCCGTGACCGACCCCGCCGTCGCGCCGCCGCCGCCACCGCCACCGATCGCGCCGCCGATCGATCGCGCCGCGATCACCGAGCTCGCCGCGACCCGCAGCTACAACCTCGGCCTGCCGCGGCCGATCGAGCTCTTGCCCGACGGCGACGTGCTGTTCCTGCGAACCGGGCCGCGATCCTACGTCGCCGAGCTGTTCGAGCTCGACGCCGCGACCGGCACCACGCGCAAGCTGGCGTCGGCCGCCGACCTGGTCGCCAGCGCCGAGGTCGCGCTGTCGGCCGCCGAGAAGGCGAAGCGCGAGCGCACCCGCACCGCGATCCGCGGCATCGTCTCGGTCGACGCCAGCGACGACGGCAGCCGCCTGCTGGTGCCGCTCGGCGAGCGGGTGTTCGTCCTCGATCGCGCCAGCGGCAAGGCCACCGCGGTCGACCTCGGCGCCGGGTATCCCGACAGCCCGCGGTTGTCGCCCGACGGCAAGCGGGTCGCGTTCGTGCGCGACGGCGACGTCTGGACCGCCGACATCGCGGGCGGCAAGCCGCGCCGCATCACCAAGAAGGACGGGCCCCACGTCAGCAACGGCTCGGCCGAGTTCGCCGCGCAGGAAGAGCTCGATCGCACCGACGGCATGTGGTGGTCGCCCGACGGCACCCGGCTGATCTACCAGCGCACCGACGACGCCAAGGTCGACACGCTGTACGTCTCGGATCCCAGCCACCCCGACCGGGCGCCGACGCCGTTCCGCTACCCGCGGGCCGGCACCGCCAACGCCGACGTCCGCCTCGGGTTCATCGGCGCGACCGGCGGCAAGCCGCTGTGGATCGAGTGGGACCGCGCCGGGTTCCCCTACGTCCATCACGTCCAGTGGCCCGACGCCGGGCCGCCGACGCTGGTGGTGCTGAACCGCGCGCAGACCGAACAGCGCGTCCTCACCGTCGACGTCAAGACCGGCAAGACCACCGCGGTCGTGACCGAGACCGATCCGGCCTGGGTCAACGCGGTCGGCGGCCCGCACTGGGACGCCGAGGGCAAGACGTTCCTGTGGCCGCGCGAGTCGGCGACCGGCTGGGAGCTCGGGCGTCACGACGCCACCGGCAAGCGCGTCGAGACCGTGATCGCCGGCGACGCCGACTTCCAGGGCCACTACGCCGTCGACGACGAGACCGGCGAGATCTGGTTCGTCCGCGGCAACAAGCTCGAGGGCCACGTCTGGAGCGTCGACGCCCACGGCCAGGGCCTGCAGCAGCGCACCGACGCGCCCGGCACCCAGACCGTCGGCGTCGCCAAGCGCGGCGGCTCGCGGCTGATCATCCACGCCGGCAGCGACGGCTCGCGCTCCCTCGCGGTCCACGGCCGCGACGGCAAGCGCATCGCCGAGCTGCCGTCGGTCGCCGAGGACGGCGCGCGGCTGCCGCAGGTCGAGCTGTCGACCG
>JAYTAJ010000985.1:0-2956 GCA_043737575.1 Myxococcales bacterium
ACCGGCGCGCTGGTCGGCCTGACCGGCACCTTCCGCATCGTCCTCGAGGGCGGCGGCCACGCCTACCAGCTCGACTACACGCTGCCGCCCTGACCAGGCGCGTCCTCGACGCGGCCATCGGCGTGCTGGGCGAATCGACCGCGATCGCGGGCGTGGACCGGCGCCGGGCTCGGCCACGGCCAGCCGCCGAACTGCGTGCGCTGGTAGTCGGCGAACGCCTGGCGGATCTCGTCGGCGCTGTTCATCACGAACGGCCCGTACTGCACCGCGGGCTCGCCGATCGGTCGGCCCTGGAGCATCAGCAGCTCGGCGGGTGCGTCGCCGTTGATCAGCTCGATCGCGGGGCTGTGCTGCCACGACAAGACCGACTTCACGCGCACCGAGCGTCCCGCGGCGCGCAGCTCGCCGCCCGCGAAGAAGTAGAGCGTCCGCTTCGCCGCGGGATCGGCCGCGGGCAGCGTGAGCGTGGCGCCGGGCTCGAGGGCGATCGTCCAGATCGCGACGTGGCTGTCGGGTCGCGCCGCCCACGACTCGGGCGGCGGGGGCGGCGACGCCGGGTCGCCCGCGATCAGCGTGACCGTGCTGGACCGGCCGTTGCCGTCGACGATCGTGCGGCGCGGGATGCGCTCGTGCCACAGCATCGCGAAGTGCGGCGTCGCCATCTTGCTGGCGCGCGGCAGGTTGAGCCAGATCTGGAACAGCTCGGCCGGGTTGTCGCGGTCGCGCTCGACCAGCGGGAACATCTCGCTGTGCGAGATGCCCTTGCCCGCGGTGAGCCACTGCACGTCGCCGCCGCCGAAGCGCGCGGTCGCGCCGAGCGAGTCGGAGTGATCGATCAGCCCGCGCCGCACGATCGTCACGGTCTCGAAGCCGCGGTGGGGATGGGCGGGAAAGCCGGGCACCACGTCGCCGTGGTACATGCTCCAGCCGTCCTTCGCCGAGAAGTCCTGGCCGAGGTCGCGGCCCGCGAGGTCGGCGACCGGCGCCATGCGGTCGTCGCCGCGCGGGTAGGCGTCGTCGTGATGCACGCAGAACAGGAACGGATCCGCGGTCTCCCACGGGAACCCCAGCGGCTTGACGGTGAAGTCGTCGGACATGGCGACGATGGTAGGGCTCGACGCGGGCGCCGCAACCCGCGCTGGTGGAACGGAGTATCTCTAGCGCGCCAGGCGGACCGGCAGGCCGCGGTCGTGGAGGAACGCCTTGGCCTCGCCGATCGTGTGGTGGCCGTAGTGGAAGATCGACGCGGCGAGCACCGCGTCGGCGCCGCCGATCGCGAGGCCGTCGGCGAGGTGGGCAAGCTCGCCGACGCCGCCCGACGCGATCACCGGGATCGGCACCGCGTCGACGACGGCGCGGACCAGCGCGAGGTCGTAGCCGGCCCGCGAGCCGTCGCGATCCATGCTGGTGACCAGGAGCTCGCCCGCGCCGCGGTCGGCGACCTCGCGGCACCACGCGATCGCGTCCTTGCCCTCGGCGGTGCGGCCGCCGTGGCTGTAGACCTCCCAGCCACCGTCGCCGCGCTGCTTGGCGTCGACCGCGAGCACGATCGCCTGGCAGCCGAACCGCGCCGCGCAGTCGTCGATCAGGCTCGGCGTGCGCAGCGCGGCGGTGTTGATGCCGATCTTGTCGGCGCCCGCGAGCAGGAGCCGCTCGGCGTCCGCGAGCGTGCGGACCCCGCCGCCGACGGTGAGCGGCACGAACAGCCGCGCCGCGGTGCGCTCGACGACGTCGAGGATCGTCGAGCGGCCCTCGGGCGACGCCGAGATGTCGAGGAAGCAGATCTCGTCGGCGCCCTCGGCGTCGTAGCGCGCCGCCTGCTCGACCGGATCGCCGGCGTCGCGCAGCTCGACGAAGCTGGTGCCCTTGACGACGCGGCCGTCCTTGACGTCGAGGCACGGGATCACGCGGCGCGCCAGCATCAGGTCGCGCCCGCCGCGATCGCTTCGGCCAGCGTGAAGCGCGCGTCGTACAGCGCGCGGCCGACGACGACCGACGGCACGCCCGCGGCGGCCAGCGCCCGCAGGTGATCGAGCGTCGCGACGCCGCCCGACGCGATCACGTCGATCGTCACCGCGGCGGCGAGGGCAGCGGTCGCGGCGACGTTGGGCCCGCGGCCGGTGCCGTCGCGCGCGACGTCGGTGTAGAGCAGCGCGGCGGCGCCCCACGCCGCGGCGCGGGCGCCGAGCTCGGCGGCGGTGACGTCGGAGGCCTCGACCCAGCCCTCGACCGCGACCACGCCGTCGCGGGCGTCGACCGCGACGATCACGCGGCCGGGGAAGGCCTCGCACAGCGCGCGGACGACGTCGGGGGCCTTGATCGCCGCGGTGCCGAGCACGACCGCGGCGGCGCCGGCGTCGAGGACCGCGCGCGCGGTGGCGGCGTCGCGGATGCCGCCGCCGACCTGCACCGGCACGGTGCTGGCGGCGCAGACCCGAGCGATCACGTCGGCGTGGCGGCGGGCCCCGTCGAAGGCGCCGTCGAGATCGACGACGTGGATGCGCGACGCGCCCGCGGCGCACAGCTCGCCGACCAGCTCCTCGGGATGCTCGCGGTAGATCGTGACGTCGTCGCGGCGGCCCTCGCGCAGGCGCACCGCGCGGCCGTCGAGCAGATCGATCGCGGGGATGATCTTCATGAGCGCACGAACTCCGCGAGCAGCGCGAGCCCGACCGCCTGGCTCTTCTCGGGGTGGAACTGACACGCGAACACGTTGTCGACCCGGACCGCGGCGCAGAACGCCTGGCCGTGGTGACACGACAGCACCGTGTGCGCCGGATCGGCCGGGACCGCGACGTACGAGTGAACGAAGTAGAAGTGGGTGCCGGGCGCCAGCGCGGGCAGCAGCGGATCGGCGGCGTGGGCGGTGACGTCGTTCCAGCCCATGTGCGGGATCTTGAGGCGCGGCTCGCCCGGCGGCGGCGCGGGTGGGCGCAGCCGCTGCACGGTGCCGGGG
>JAYTAJ010000986.1:0-6736 GCA_043737575.1 Myxococcales bacterium
GCGCGATCAGCCCGGCCTCGGTCAGCGCCCGCTGCACGAACGGGTTGCGCAGCGTGTTGTCGTAGCTGCACGCGATGTCGACGACGTCACCGCTGGCGACCGTCGGCAGCGCCGCGACCGGGGCGTCGTAGAGGTAGCTGCGCTGCCAGTCGAAGTTCCAGTCGCCGCTGAAGAGACACTCCGAGGTCGGCTGGGTCGGGCTCGACGCCGCGCGGGTGATGCGGATGTCGATGCCGGTGCCGACGTAGTGCATGTGCGGATACGCCGAGAACAGCGGGATCGGGGCGTCGACGTCGCCGAGCGTGAAGCGCATGCGCTCGCCGTGGGTGTCGCTGTTGGCCGGGATGCGGAACTCCGGCGGGCCGCGATCGTCGGGATCGGCGAGCAGCTCGGGCGCCGCGGCGGCGTTGCCGATCGCGGTCGCGGTGTAGATCTGCGTCGGGCGCGCCGCGTCGAGCCGCAGATCGATCTCGGTCGCGTCGGGCGCGTTGGTGAGGCGGCCACCCGGGTGATAGTGGATCTGGATCACGACGAGGCTGCGGGGCAGGAGCGGCGCCGCGATGCCGGCCGGCAGATCGATCGGCTGGTTGCCCGGCGTCCAGACGCCGAGGAGGAACGAGCCCGCCATCGTCGTGACGCCGCCATCGGCACAGTCGAACGGCACGCCGATCGTGCCTGCGGCCCGCAGCTGCTCGAGCGGTCCATCGGGATCGGTCGGCCGGTCCTTCGGGAACAGCGCGACCGTCACCGCGTGGTGCACCACGTCGGGATTGCCGGCGCGGATCTGCAGGCCATTGATCCACGCCAGTTCGGTATTGCCCGGATCGAGCGCGTAGCAGATGAACTGATCGTTCTCGCCCGTCGTGATGAACGGCGTCGTCGGCCGCAGCGTGGCGGTGATGCCCGTCAGCTCGTAGATCGGCGGCGTCGGGACCGCCGCGACCTCGCCGGCCTGGGTGCCGTCCGCGATCCACGCGCGCAGCGTCGCCAGCTCGCTCGGCGACAGCCGCGGATCATCCTGCCAGCCGTGCCGCGGCGCGCAGTCGCTGGTCTCGCGCGCGTCGAACGGCGGCATCACGCCCGTCTCGATCGCCGCGAGCAGCTGCGGCGCGATCGGCGCGGCGTCGTCGTAGCTCGTCAGCAAGAACGGCCCGATGCCGCCGTCCTTGTGACACCGCCGTCGTCGCCGCCGCACGCGGCGAGCGCGATGAGAAATCCGACGGTGATGCGGCGCAGGTCGACCATCGCTCCATCATGAGCAAGCCCCTGGCCAGCGCAACTCCGCGACGCCCGGTCGCCCACTGCCGCGATTCCCGACGCCCGTCGCGAACCCCGACGCCACCGTCGCGCCGGTGGCGATCAGGGCGGGGGCCAGGCGGCGACGAGGGCAGTCGAGCGCGGACCGGTGGCGGTGGCGGTGACGGCGCGGGCGCCGTCGGCGGTGTGCTGCAGCGTGACGATGAGATGATCGCGGGGGAGGCGGTGGGGGTAGCGATCGGCCCACTCGATCAGGGCGGCGGCGCCAGGGCGATCGATCAGCTCGTCGAAGCCGAGGTCGTCGAGCTCGCGCTCGCGCTCGAGGCGGTACAGGTCGAGGTGCAGCAACAACAGGCGGCCCGGGTACTCGTGGCAGAGCGCGAAGGTCGGGCTGGCGACGAGGTCGGGCGACGAGCCAGCGCCGAGGGCGACGCCGCGGACGAAGGTGGTCTTGCCGGCGCCGAGATCGCCGACGAGGGCGATGACGTCGCCCGGGACGAGCAGGGCGCCGAGCGCGGCGCCGAGGGCTTCGGTGGCGGCGGCGTCGGGTAGCGAGCGGGTCACGGGTGCGAGAGGCGATCGTCCCAGTCGTCGGCGACGGTCGCGATGGTGTGGACCAGGTCCTCGAACTCCTCGTAGTCGAGGTGGTAGAGCGAGCGGAGGACGCGGAGGTAGATCTCGCCGGTGTCGGGGTGGAGCGCGAACGCGGCGTCGCCGGTCGCGGCGAACGACGCGGTGAGGAGCTCGCGGAGGCGGGCTTCGTTGCCGGCGGCGGGCGCGGCGCCGACGCGGGCGAGGATCAGGAGCACGCCCTGATCGGGCATGACCTGGATCTTGACGACCGCGGAGCCGCGCTGGAGGTGGGCGACGCCCTCGGCGGAGAGTGGCGGCAGGGCGAGGTCGCGCTCCTTCGCGAACCGGTCGAGGTACGAGGCGACCTTGGCCAGCGTGTCGTCGGACATGACGGCGAACGTGCCGCGAACCGCGACAGGGCGCAAGCCACGGCACGCGTCGGGATCGAGACATCGGCACCTCGCTTTCGCTCGGAGCCGCTGGTATGCAAGGCGCAGATGTCGCGCTGGTCGCCTCTCGTCATCTGTGCGCTGGCGGCGTGGGGCTCGGTAGCGTGTGGCTCAGACCTGGGACCGCCGGTGCAGCGCGCGGCGCCGAAGCCCGACGGCAAGCCGGCGCTGCGCATCGCGGGCGAGAAGTCGGCGCGCATCGCGAGCTATCGCCTCGACGCGCGCTACGACGCGACCGCCCATCGCATCGAAGCGACGCAGACGCTGACCTGGAAGAACACCGGCGGCAGCACCGTCACCGAGCTACCGTTCCACCTCTATCTCAACGGCTTCAAGAACGAGTCGACGCTGTTCATGACCTCGTCGCACGGCGAGCACCGCGGCGCGGTGGCGGGCGACGGTCGCTGGGGCTGGATCGACGTAACCTCGATCACGCTCGCGGGCGCCGAGCTGCGGCCGCGCGCGACGTTCCAGGGCCCCGACGAGACCGTGCTGGCGGTGCCGCTGCCGACGCCGATCGAGGTCGGTGGATCGATCGAGCTGACGATGGCGTTCACCGCGCAGCTGCCCGAGGTGTTCGCGCGCACGGGCTACAAGGGCGCGTTCACGATGGTCGGGCAGTGGTTCCCCAAGGTCGGCGTCCGCGTCGGCGCGCCGGGGTTCGAGCGCTGGCACTGCCCGCCGTTCCACATGCACACCGAGTTCTTCGCCGACTTCGGCACCTACGACGTCGATCTGACCGTGCCCGACACCCACGTGGTCGCGGCGACCGGCGTGCTGGTCGAGGTCAAGGACAACGGCGATCGCACGCGCACGCTGCGCTACCGCGCCGAGGACGTCCACGACTTCGCGTGGGCGATCGATCCGTACCTCGAGATGATCAGCGGCAACGCCGACGTCGCCGGCACGCCGGTCGAGGTCCGCGTCTATTTCCGTCCGCCGCAGCGCGACTTCGCGAAGCGTCACCTCGCGGCCGGCATCGGCGCGGTCGAGACGTTCTCGCGGCTGTTCGTGCCGTACCCGTGGTCGATCATGACGGTGGTCGATCCGCCGCCGGGCGCCGACGGCGCGGCCGGCATGGAGTACCCGACGCTGGTCACCACCGCGGCCGACAACGTGCTGATGCGGCCGGGCATCCGGGTGCCGGAGTTCGTGACGATCCACGAGATCGGCCACAACTGGTTCCAGGGCATCCTCGCGTCGAACGAGTTCGAGGAGGGCTGGCTCGACGAGGGCGTGAACGAGTGGGCCGACGGCGTGGTGATGGCGCACCTCTACGGCGAGAAGCAGAGCGGGATCGACTGGCTGGGCTGGAAGGCCGAGGCGTTCCGCTTGCGCCGCGCGCTCACCGGCCGCGTCGCCGACAACCCGAGCGCGATCGCGACCGCGGCGTACGCGTTCCCCGACTTCGCCTCGTACGGCGAGGCGACCTACGAGAAGACCGCCCGCACCTTTCGCACCCTCGAGAACCTGGTCGGTCGCGACACCTTCGCGGCGGCGATGCGGAGCTACGCCGAGACCTGGGCGTTCAAACATCCGACCGGCGCCGATCTGATGGCGCACCTGTCGCGCAGCGTGAACGAAGATCTGTCGTGGTTCTTCCGCCCGGCGCTGTACGAGCCGGGCGCGGTCGACTACGCGGTGCGGACCGCGACCTGCCGCGCCCAGCATGCGCCGCGCGGCGTGTTCGGCGAGGGCCCGGGCCGTCGCACCGTCGGCGCCGATCAGAGCCCCGACACCGGCGGCTGGGCGTGCGAGCTGGTGATCGTCAACCGCGGCACGATCCCGGTGCCGGTCGACATCGATCTGCGCTTCGAGGACGGCACCCACGAGCGGGTCCGCTGGGACGCCCGCGACGGCAGCCGCTGGCATCGCTTCGAGATGGCGCGGTCGTCGCCGCTGGCCGAGGTCTCGATCGATCCCGACGGTCAGGTCTTGCTCGCCGAGCACATCCTCGACGATCGGCTGCGGCTCGGGCCCGACAAGCACGCGTCGTGGCGCGCGACCGCGCGGCTGTCGTACTGGACACAGTCGTTGATGCAGGTGGTGGGCCTGTGACGGTCATGGGTCCGATGCGGCTGGGCGCGCTGGTGCGGTCGGGGCTGCGCGGCGTGAGCGAGTACACCGGCATGGTGCTCGGCGTGTTCGTGGTGCAGCTGATCGCGGCGTGGGGCGCCGGGCTGGTGATGCTGCAGATCCTCGCCGCGGCGTTCGCCGAGCGGCCGATCTTCGACGACGCGGTCGACGGCGATCTGGTGGCGCTCCTGGTCGTGCTGAGCGAGGGCAGCCAGGTCTGGAACGCGGTCAAGTGGGTCGTGCTCGGCGCGGTCGCGATGTGGATGGTGTGGAGCTGGTTCCTGACCGGCGGCGTGCTCGCGGTCCTGACCGAGCGGCCGCGCGGCCGCCGCGAGACCGCGCGCTGCTTCGGCGCGGGCGGCGCGACGACGTTCCTGGTGTTCGGCCGCCTCGGGCTGATCTCGATCCTCTTGCACCTGCCCGTGGTGTTCGTCCTCGGGCTCGGGCTCGGCCACCTCGGCGACAAGCTCGCGGTGGCGCTGACCTTCGGCGAGCTGGTCGGCCCACTGGTGATCGCGCTCGCCCCGGCGGCGCTGTTGCACGTCGTGGTGTCGACGGTGATCGACTACGCGCGCGCTGAGCTGACGCTGCGGCGCCCGAGCCACGAGTCCTTGGGCGCGATGCGCGCGACGGTCCGCGCGATCGGCTTCGTGTTCCGCCGCCCGGTCGCGCTCGGCCACGTCGCGCTGTACTGGTTCGTGTTCATCGCGCTGTCGCTGGCGTTCGTGTGGCTGTCGCACGGCCACGCGATGCTCGGCACCTCGGGCGCGCTGGCGGTGTTCGCGATCCGCCAGGCGCTGGCGCTGTTGCGATCGGCGCTGAAGCTCGCGGTGCTGGCGGGGCAGGTCGAGCTGACCGCGACCCGGCCACCGCCGCCGCGCACGATCGCGACCGTCGAGGCCTGACGCCCGCCGCTACACCAGCGGCAGCACGACGCGGAACGTGGCGCCGCGCCCGGGCGCGCTGTCGACGGTGACGTCGCCGTGCCACTGGCGTGCGACCGCGCGGACCACGGCGAGGCCGAGGCCGGTGCCCTTGCCGGGCTCCTTGGTCGTGAAGAACGGATCGAAGATGTGCTCGATCACGTCGCGCGGGATGCCGGGACCGGTGTCGCGCACGACGATCGCGACGCGACGCGCCTCGGGCTCCAGCTCGCTCGCGATCGTGATGGTGCCGCCGCCTGGCATCGCGTCGCGGGCGTTGACGACGAGGTTCATCATGAGCTGCTCGAGCTGGCTGCGATCGGCCCACGCCTGCGCGCCCGGCGCCGCCAGCATCGTCTGCACGGCGATGTCGCGCCCGACGATGCGGCGGAGCATCGGCTGCAGCTCGGCGATCAGCGGATCGAGCTCGACCGCGGTCGGATCGAACTCGGACTTGCGGCTGAACGCGAGGAGCTGCCGGGTCAGCGCCGCGCCGCGGGTGGCGGCGTCGTGGATCTCGTCGACCAGCTCGCGGGTCGGGCCCGACACCAGCTCGGCTCGCGCGGTCTCGGCGTTGCTGAGCACGATGAACAGCAGGTTGTTGAAGTCGTGGGCGATGCCGCTGGCGACCTGGCCCAGCACCTCGAGCTTCTGCGCCTGCCGCAGCCCGCCCTCGAGGGCGTGGCGGGCGGTGATGTCCATGATCGCGCCGAGCACCCGGTCGGGCGCGCCGTGCTCACCGACGACGAAGCGCCCGGTCGCGGAGACGGGCCGCCAGCTGCCGTCGGCGCGGCGGATCCGGAACTCGGCGTCGTAGAGGCGATGCGGATCGCGGATCGCGTCGCGGAATGCCCGGACCAACGCGTGATCATCGGGGTGTACCAGCTCGGCAAACTCCTCGAGCCGACCGACCAGGGGGCCGTCGCGTCCGACCAGCCGCGCCAGTTGCTCCGACCAGGTGACCTCGTCGGTCGCGAGGTTCCACTCCCACACGCCCATGCGCGCGGCGCTCATCGCCAGGTCGAGGCGATCGCGATCGCGCTGCGCCGCCCGCTCGGCGTGACGGCGGTCGAGCGCGCTGCGCAGCATGTCGGACAAGGACTCGAGGAGCCGGACCTCCTCGACGAGGAACGGCCCGAGGCCGCCGCCCGCGTCGGCGTGGTGCTGGTGGTAGGCGACCGTGAGCTCGCCGCCGCGGCCATCGGCGGTCGTGAACCGCTGGGCCAGCATCCACGGCGACGGCGCGTGGCCGGGTGTCGAGTAGCTGTGGCCGTCGAAGCTCACCGCCGCGGTGGCGCCGTCGGGGTGGAGGAACGCCGGCGGCAACAGCGCCGCGACCTCGGCGAACAGCTCGTCGCAGGTCGCGTCGGCGCGCAGCAACAGCCTGGCGCAGGCGTGGAGCGCGGTCAGCTCCTTGACCCGCTCGGCCAGCTCGCGGAGCAGCGCGGCCTTGGCGTC
>JAYTAJ010000987.1:0-2953 GCA_043737575.1 Myxococcales bacterium
CGTCGACGCCCCAGCACGGTGGCTGTCTCGCGCCCGGCCACCACGTCATGAAGTGGACCGGCACGGAGCTGGTCGAGGTCAAGTGACCGCGGCGCTCAGTTGGCGAGCGCGCAGTCGTAGTAGGTGAGGTCGACGATGGTCGACACCAGTTCGCTGGTGCCGGTCTTGTAGATCGCGCCGTAGCTGTTGTCGCCGGCGCAGTACTCGAACGCGGTGATGCGGGCGTCGGTGGCGGTGTGGATCAGGTCGACGACGTTGAGCCTGTCCTCGTCGATGCGGGTCAGGCCGTCGGCGAGCGAGGTGGCGTCGGCGTAGGCGACGCGGATCGCGGCGAGGGCGTTGGCGGCGTCGGTGCCCGACAGCTGGCTCGCCATGGTGATGACGCGCGTGCCCTTGATCGTGAAGGCGCCGCTGTTGCGGGTCTGGTACCAGTCGTTGCCGAGCGCGCAGGTCTGGGCGTAGGTCGCGCAGCTCTCGAGGTCGCCGTCGTGGATGTTGGTGACGATGGTGGTCGAGTTGTAGGCGAAGACCGCGCCGTAGCTGTTGTCGCCTGCGCCGTACTCGAGGGCGACGAACGCGCGCGCGCCGGTCTCGTCGTACAGATCGACGCGGCGGATGTCGCCCTGATCGACGCGCGCGAACGCCTCCTGGTAGGTCGTCACGTCAGTGTGCGACGACTGCTGCACCGCGAGGATCACGCGCTGCTTGTCGAGGTCCGACGCGTTGGCGTAGTCGGCGACGAAGAGGTGACGATCGCCGGTGACCGCGGTCGAGCCGGACTCGAGCAGCTCGCCGAACGTGGTGCCGAACAGGCAGACCGGCTCGGCGGCGCAGCCGGGGCCGTCGCAGTCGACGTGGGCCGAGAACTGGCCGCGGGTCGAGGCGGCGTAGCCCTTCACCAGGATGCGGTAGTTGCCGGCGCCGAGGATCTTGGTCACCGACGAGAACAGGCTGCCCTGATCGTCATCGTTGCGGGCGATGTACGCGCCCCAGGTGCCGTTCGGCTTCTGCTTGTAGAGATAGAGCACGGTGTCGATGACCATGCGGCCGGTGATCGACGGGCCGGTGTAGGCGTGGATGCTCGCCGAGTCGGTCAGGCTGAACGTCCAGGTGTGGTGCTTCGCGGTCGCGGTCAGCGCGGCCTCGGCGCTGCCACCGAACGGCAGCACGCCGTGATCGGTCGGCCGGGCGAAGGAGTCGAGCTTGCCGTCCTCAGGCACCTCCTCCTCCGGGCCCTTGTCGGCGCCGTCGTCGACGCAAGCGGCGAGGCCGAGCGAGATCATCGCAGTGAAGGCGAAGCGAAGTCCGGTCTTGATCGAGGGCGACATCGAGCACCCATTCAGCAACCCCCATGCCGTCCGACCCACCACCCAACCGACTGGAATCGCGTCGGACCGTGGCCGAAACCCGGACGCCGGCAACTCGATCAGCCGCGCCCCGTCGCCGCCGACGACACCGCTAGAGCGCCGTGCAGCGGTTCGGGGTGCACGACACCTGCACGCTCACGCTGCCGCTGCCCTGGTTGCCGAACTGATCGGTGGCCCACGCGGTGAAGAGGAAGGTGCCCTGGGTCCGCCCGTTCGGGATCGCGAGCTGATAGAGGTACGGCGCCGCGAGGTCGGTGATCGGCGAGCCGAACACGAGCACGTTCATCCGCACGCCCGGCTCGAGCCCCGCGCCGTCGGCGCCGTCGGTCGGCACCGCCTCGAAGTAGAGGACGCGGTTCAGGAGCCGCCACCCGACCGCGACCGCGGGCGGCGTGTTGTCGGCGCGGATGCCGTCGACGACGTCGAGCCCGCCCCAGCCGATCTCGTCGAACGCCATCGCCTCGACCGCGTGCAGGCCGTCGGGCCACGCCGAGGTGTCGAGCGTCAGCTCGTACGGCGCGGTGGTGTCCTCGCCGAGGGTCAAGGCCCCGGTCGCGTGGGTGCGGCGGAACACCACGCGCGCGATCGGCCGATCGTGGACCGTCGTCGCGGCGACGCGCGGGGCCTTGGGATCGCCGGTGTCGATCCGGGTCGCGACCACGACGGGCGTGTTGAGGTAGATCGCGAACGGCCGCTCGCCGTGGCGCGCGTTGCCGCAGCGATCGCCGACGTCGACGGTGAGGACGTGGGGCCCGGGGATGAACAGCGCGTTGGGCAAGGTGACGCTGAAGCTCGCGGTGCTCGGCTGCGCGACCACGGTGCCGTCGACCCGCACCACCATCGGCAGCTGCAGGCCGCACGGGTCGGTCGCGGCGCCGGTCAGCGTCACCGCGCCCTGCCACTGCACCGCGTCGACGGTGAGCTGCGGCCCGGTCAGATCGCGCGGCGCCATGATCGACGCGCTGCCCTCGTTGCCGAAGCTGTCGCGGACCCGGACGCCGAGCGTGTGCGCGCCGCTGTCCTGCGGTGCGTAGGCGGTCTGGAACGGCGCGACGGTGTCGGTGACCGTCGGGGCGCCGTCGCGCAGGAAGGTCGCGGCGACGAGCGGGCTGGCGTCGATCGCGGTCGCGGTGACGGCGAACGGCGGCTCGGCGCCGCTGGCGGTGACGGTCGCGACCGGCGCGGTGTTGTCGGCGGTGATCATCACCGGCGCGGTGCCGCGGTTCTGGTGCGGATCGAAGGCGGCGACGGTGAGGGCGTGACCGCCGTCGGCCCAGGTCGAGGTGTCGAGCGGGAACACGTACGGCGCCGCGACGTCGGTCTGGAGCAGCGTGCCGCCGCGGCTCAGCTCGACGCGCACCACGCCGCTCGCGTCGGTCGCGGTGGCGGTGATGATGGGCAGCTTGCCGCTGCCGCCGAGCGACACCGTGACGATCGGCCGCGTCAGCTCGGCGGTGAACGTCAAGGTCAGCGCGCTGCGGTTACCCCAGTCGTCCCACGCCTCGATGACCGCGGTGTGCTCGCCGTCGTGGGCGTCGGCGGACAGCCGCGCGGTCGGGACGTCGGCGCGATAGCGGGTCGGCAGC
>JAYTAJ010000988.1:0-15473 GCA_043737575.1 Myxococcales bacterium
TGCGGCAGCGACTTCGAGCCGGGCGAGACCGACGAGGACGGGCCGGCGACGCAGATCGCGACGAAGGTCCAGGACGAGATGCAGCGTGCGATGGTGGACCTGCTGAAGGCCCTCGCGGATCTCGAGCCGCGGGTCGCCGCGCTCGCCGAGAAGCGCGAGACCCGGGCCCGCGGCAGGTCGATCATGGCGGCGATCAAGCAGGAGCGGGAGCGCATCACTCGGCTCGAAGGGCAAGGTGCGTGGCGCGGCCAGAACAATCCGCTCATCCAGTACGCCAATCGATACGGCGACGATCGCCACAAGATCGAATGGAGCTCCGCAGGCTGCCAGGTGCCGATCTCCGACACGGGCTATGCGGTGTTCACCGACGCGCCGAAGTACAAGAAGCCTGACTGCATCATCGCGAAGGCCGGCCAGTGCGAGATCTGGGAATTCAAGCCTGATAGCGACAGCGGCAAAGAGGAGGGCGCCAAGCAGGTGGCCGAATACGCGCGCTACGTGCCGCAGTACTACACGGAGAAACACCGCAAGAGTGAGGCGCCGTCGGACAACAACGGCGGCATGGACTTCCTCCAGGAGCTGCGCAAGCACTGCCTCGACAAGGGCAGCAACGAAATCGTCTTCAAGACGGTCAAGTACAAGCCCTATAACATGTGTGACAAGCAGTATGTCTGTGAATCCAACTGACGGCTGGCTCGGGCTGGGGTTCGTGGCGCGTCATGATGTCGACGATCCGGACCTCTTGATTCGCGCACTCCTCTCGTTCTATCGAGCGATGGATGCACGGCCCGATCGGGTGACCCATGGGAAGGGCAAGACGAAAGCGTTCTCCGACAAGCGCCTCGACGAGGTGATCAGTGACGAACGAGAAGACAGCTTGCTGCTGTGGTCGAGGAACGAGGGCCGTGCTGGCGACTTGCATTTCTTCCTCCGGAGCGCTCCGAAGGTCCGTGAGTTCGATCGCCGCTGGAGCGGTGTGATCATTCACGCCTCGTTCGGTGTCCAGGCGCTGCTCGGACTCGCCGCGGACATGAACGCGCGCTTTGGCCTGATTGCCGGAGGCCTGACTCGCCATGTCCGCCGCGATGACGCCGAGTACGAGGCGGGGCGGAACGGTGACAGCGACGAATGTGATCCCGCGCTGGTCGAGCGCGTCGACTGGGACGGTTGGAAATGGCGTCTGAGTCACACCAAGCTGCGTCGGCTCTACCCGATCACGATCATCGGCCCTGCGATCTGGGCGACGTTGCCGCCGCTGCCCGCCTTCGACCCGATGCCGACGGTCACCGACCTCGGCGACTGCAAGGTGCTGACCGCGTGGCCCGAGGTCTGCGATCCGCGTGACCCCGCGTTCCTGCGCGGGACGCGCGCGCTGCGCGAGTGGCTGTGGCCGCACACGATCCAGAATCCCGCCGATCACATCGACAATGATCCGCCGCCGCCGCCGTCGTGACGTGATCAGGTCGGGTTCACGCCGAGGATGCTGCGGGCGATGATGCGGCGCTGGATCTGGCCCGTGCCCTCGAAGATGTCGTAGATCTTGGCGTCGCGGTACCACTTCTCGACGGGATGATCGGGCTCGAGGGCCTCCTCGCCGAGGAGCGTCAGCGCCCGCGCGGTGACGTCCTGCGCGACCTTGGCGCCGTAGGCCTTGGCGATCGACGCCATGCGGACGTTGTCCTGGTTGTGATCCGCCATCCACGCCGCCTTGTGGACCAGCGCGCGCGCCGCCTGGATCTCCATCTCCATCTCGGCGAGCTCGAACGCGACGTGCTGGTGTTGCTTGAGCGCGCTGCCGTGGATCGTGCCGCCCTGGACCCGCTCGACCAGGTAGTCGAACGCGGCGCGCGCGATGCCGACCGCCTGGGCGCCGACCATCGGCCGCGTCGAGTCGAGCATCTTCTTGGTGTCGGCCAGGCCCTCGGTGGCGGCGGCAGTGGCGCCGAGCATCATGTCGCGGTGGACCCGACAGTCCTCGAAGTGGACCTGGGCGGTCTCCGACGCGCGGATGCCGAGCTTGTGCTCCTTGCGTCCCGGCACCAGGCCCGGCGTGGCGCGCCCGATCAGGAAGCCGCGCACGCCGCTGCGGCCGGCGTCGGGGTTGGTCTGCGCCCACACCACGTAGGCCGCCGCCGACTGACCGTTGGTGATCCACTGCTTGTGACCGTTCAGCACCCAGTGATCGCCGTCGGCGCGCGCCGTGGTCAACAGGCCGGAGATGTCGGAGCCAGTCGACGGCTCGGACAGCGCCATCGCCGCGACCTTGATGCGGCCGTGCTCGTCCTCGCCCTTCAGCAGGCGGCGGAACTCTTGCTTCTGCTCGTCGGTGCCCATGCGCGCGACCGGCGACGCGGCGAGGCCACTGCCACCGATCGCGAGGCAGATGCCGGCGCAGCCATAGGCCAGCTCCTCGGAGCCGACCACGCCGAGCCGCGACTGCGACTTCGGCTTGCCCGCGGCGTCGTCGTCGTCCTGACCCGTCAGCGCCTTGCGCCCGTCGACGACCGCGGTCTGGGTCATGCCGAAGCCCTGCGCGAGCTTCATCAGCGCCCACGGCATCGACTCCTCGCGATCGTGCTGGCCCGCGACCGGGCGAATCTGCTGCTTGGCGAACGCGCTCAACATCTGGCGGACGCCAGCGAGCATCGGATTGTCGTGGAAGATGTCCATAGGTCCTCGTGCGGCTACGCGTGGGCGGGATCGGCGAGGATGCGATCGAAGCGCTCGTCGCCGACGAGCTGTTCGTAGGCGCGGGCGTCGCGCATGAGCTTCTCGACCGGATAGTCGTTGACGAAGCCGTAGCCGCCGAAGATCTGCACCGCGTCGATCGTGGCGCGGCGGACCACGTCGCCCGCCAGCACGCGGGCGCGGCTCGCGGCGTCGGCCGCCAGCGCGATCGTCGGTCCATCCTTCGCGCGATCGGCCAGCCACGCCGCGTGCAGCGTCATCAGCCGCACCGCCGCGGCGCCGGTCTCGGCGTCGTCGCGCAGGCCGATCAGCGACTCGAACTGGCCGATCGGCTGACCGAACTGGACGCGCTCCTCGGCGTACTTGCGCGCGTACTCCATGCCCGCCACCGCCACGCCCGCGGCGCGGGCCGCCAGCGACGTGCGGTACCACGCCAGCACCTGGGCGATGGCGTCGGCGTCCCGCGCGACGATCAGCTCGGCCGCGATCGCCGCAGCGTCGAGCACCAGCGTCCCCCACGCCGCCGCGCGCCACCCCGACGGGGCCAGCGCCGTCACCCGCCCCGCCGCGGTCGGCACCAGCACCAGGATCGGCGCGTCGCCGAGCCGCGCCACCAGCAGCACGTGGCTCGCCTTCGCCAGCGCGGGCAGCGGACCGATCTTGCCGGTGATGCGCACGCCGTCGCCGTCGGCGTCGACGGTGAGCCCGCCGCGCGCGTCGCGGCCGGTCGTCGCCAACCCGCCCGCCGCCAGGCTACCGAACAGCGCCGCCTTCGCCGCGTCGCTGCCCCAGCGCCCGATCGCCAGCGCCGGCTCGACGTTGGTCTCGAGCAGCGCCGCCATCGCCGAGCAGCCGCGGCCCAGCTCGTAGCCGCGCAGCGCCCGCGTCAGGTGGGAGTAGCTGCCGTCGAGCAGCCCGCCGCTCGCCTCCGGCACTGCGTCGAGGAAGAACCCCAGATCGCCCGCGACCGTCGTCAGCTTGTCGGGCGCGACCGCCGCGCGATCCGCGTCCGCCGCCCAGCCGCGCACGTCCTTGTCGACGAAGCGGCGCACGGTCTGGACGATCAACGCCTGGTCGTCATCGAGTGCGAAATCCATCCCCGCAGCATACGCACCCGCGCACCCCGGGAAAGCCGCGATGGCCTTACTCGCCTTTCTCGGCCTCGGGCTCGCGGTCGCCCTTCGGCGGCCGCAGATCGATCTTCAGGCCGTTCGACTCGACGGTGATCCCGTCGCCGTCGATCGAGAACGTCGGCTTCGCGGCGGGCTCCAGCTCCGCGGGTGGGTCGGCGCGGCGCGGCGCGCGGGCGCCGCCGTGGGTCACGACGAGCACGATCACGACCGCCGCGCCGACCAGCAGGACCGCCGCGATCAACGCGGCGGCGAGCAGCCGCGCGCTCGGTCCTCGTCGCGGCATCACCAGCGACGCGCCGCGCCGCGAGACGCTGACGGTCGGCACCGAGGCCTGTGCGGGACGCAGCGCCGCGGGTCGCGAGGCGATCGTCGCATCGGCATCGGCATCGGCTCGTCGCAGATCGCCTTCCAGATCGCGAAGTCGGTCGGCCGATCGTAGAGCCGCGCGCCGGTCAGCGCCTCCCACGCGCACGCACCGAGCGCGAACACGTCGGCGCGGCCATCGATGGCGCCGCCGCGGATCTGCTCGGGCGCCATGTACGGCTGCTTGCCCTTCACCGTCCCGGTCCGCGTCCGCGGCCCGCCGTCCATCTTCGCGATGCCGAAGTCGAGCATCTTCACCACGCCGTCGACGGTGACGAACAGGTTCTGCGGCGACACGTCGCGATGCACGACCGGGGTCGCGGCGCCGGTCGCGTCGCGCAGCGTGTGCGCGTAGTGCAGCGCGGCGCACGCCTGCACCGTCACCGCCGCGGTCGCGCGCAGCGCCAGCTCGCCGGGCGGCACCGCGGCGATCAGGTGATCCCAGGTCACGCCGCGCAGGTACTCCATCGCGAGGTACGGCTCGCCGTCGACCTCGTCGAGCTCGTGGACGACGCAGACGTTGGCTCGGACATGCTCCTGCAACCGCTCGGCCGTGTCCCGGATGTGGCCTTCATTTGCGCGACCTGTACGGCCGCTGCGATCCTCGCGGACGCGCGTCCAGGATACCTGTCGGCCGCTGGGCACAAGCTCGGACATCATCGTCGGCAGCATGCCGGGATCGATCGCCATGCCGATGCTGACCGGCCATTGCTCCTGAACGTCGGGGATGCCGTTCAGGTCGTACGCGACGCGCCGCGCATCATCCGCGTCGATGTGCTTCACCGGTCCCTGATCGATCTTCGCGAAGAACGCTCCGAACCCGACGGCGATCGCTTCGAGCACGGCGGTCTTGCCTGCGCCGTTCCCGCCGAGCAGCAGCGTGACGTGCTCGTCGAATGTGACGTCGAGCTTCTCGAAGCCACGAAAGTTCTCGGCGTGCAGGGACTTCAGCCACATGCGCTTGCCGCACTCTAGCCCAGAGCACCCCGTCGACGCGAGGCAGTGGGCGCCGCCGCAGTCGCGTACATTCGTCCGGATGCCCCATCGACCGTCGCGCCGCGACCTGCTCACCGGATCGGCGGCGGTCGCCGTCGCCACCGCGCTCGGCTGTCGCCGCTCGGCGCAGGTGCAGATCGCGCGGCCGCGCGTCACCCATGGCGTGCAGGTCGGCGACGTCGATGGCGACACCGCGATCGTGTGGGCGCGGTGCGATCGGCCGGCGCGCCTGCTCGTCGAGTGGGACACCAGCGAGCGGTTCGCGGCGCCGCGACGCGTGGTCGGTCCGATGGTCGGCGTCGACGGCGATCACTGCGGCGTCGTCACGCTGACCGGGCTGCCCGCGGCGCAGACGATCGTGTATCGCGTCGTGTTCGAGGACGGCCGCGATCGCAGCGAGCCGCTGCAGGGCCGGTTCAAGACCGCCGCGCCGCGGTGGCGCTTCGCGTGGTCGGGCGACGTCTGCGGCCAGGGCTGGGGCCGCAACCCCGACTGGGGCGGGCTGCGGATCTTCGAGGCGATCCGCCAGGCCGAGCCCGCGTTCTTCCTGCACAGCGGCGATCTGATCTACGCCGACAACCCGATCGTGCCGACGGTCACGCTGCCCGACGGCCGGATCTGGCGCAACGTCACCGACGACACCCTCGCCCGCGTCGCCGAGTCGCTGCCCGACTTCCGCCGCCGCTTCGCCTACAACCTCGAGGACGATCACCTGCGCGCGCTGCTCGCCGAGGTGCCGATCGTCGCGCAGTGGGACGATCACGAGACCCACAACAACTGGTGGCCGGGCCAGATCCTCGACGACGATCGCTACCGCACCGAGCGCGACGCCAGCGTGCTCGCGGCGCGCGCGCGTCAGGCGCTGTTCGAGTGGACGCCGATCCGCCGCGGGCCGATCCAGCGCGTCCTCCACTGCGGCCCCGACCTCGACGTGATCGTCGTCGATCTGCGCAGCTGGCGCACGGCCAACGACGGCAACGACGGCGACCGCGGCGACATGCTCGGCTCGGCCCAGGCGCGCTGGTTGGTCGATGCCGTCGCGACCTCGCGCGCGACCTGGAAGATCGTCGCGTGCGATCAACCGCTGGCGCTGATCATCCGCGACGGCGACGGGCCCGACGCCGGGCAGGAGGGCTGGAGCAACACCGCGGGGCCGCCGCGCGGCCGCGAGCGCGAGCTGGCGTGGGTGCTCGGCGAGCTGCACGCGCGCCAGGTCGTCGACGTGGTCTGGCTCACCGCCGACGTCCACTACGCCGCCGCGCATCACTTCGATCCGGCGCGCGGCGCCGCGGGCGCGTTCACGCCGTTCTGGGAGTTCGTCGCCGGGCCCGCCCACGCCGGGTCGTTCGGGCCCAACGAGCTCGATCCGACCTTCGGCCCCGAGGCCCGCTTCGTCTGGGCGCCGCCGCCCGGCACCGGCAACCTCGCGCCATGGGACGGCCTGCAGAGCTTCGGCACCGTCGAGCTCGACGCCGCGACCCGCGCGCTGACCGTGCGGCTGCACGGCCCCGACGGCGCCGCGCGGTTCGCCGTCACGCTGCCGCCGACGCGCTGACGTCAGCGACGGCCGCGGCGCGGCAAGGTCGCCGCGAGCCGGGTCGCCGCCTCGGCCAGCTGGCGCTCGCTGCACGCGCCGAAGCCGATGCGGGCGAAGCCGCGGCGCCGATCGTCGAACCCGAACCGGCTCGCGGCCTGGAACCGGACCCCGACCGCGGCGGCGCGCGCGACCCAGGCGTCGACGTCGATGCCCGGCGTCGCGGCCCACAGCGCCATGCCGCCCGCCGGCGGGGTGAACCGCAGGACCGGGACGTGGCGGCGCAGCGCGTCGCACAGCGCGTCGCGGCGATCGCGGCCGGCCCGTCGAGCGCGGCGGACGTGGCGCTCGATCGTGCCGTCGGTGAACAGCTCGGCCACGGCGCGCTCGAGGACGTGATCGCCCTGCTGATCGACCACGATGCGGTACGCGGCGATCCGATCGATGACGTCGGGCGTCGCGACGACGTAGCCGAGCCGCAGGCCGGGCGCGATGATCTTCGACAGCGTGCCGACGTAGCACACCAGCCCCTCGCGATCGGCGGCGGCGAGCGGCAGCACCGGTGGGCCCTCGTAGCGCAGCTCGTGATCGTAGTCGTCCTCGATCACCACCAGGCGGTGCTTGCGCGCGAGCGCCAGCAGCGCGACGCGGCGCGCCGCCGTCATCGTGACCGTCGTCGGGTGCTGGTGGTGCGGCGTGACGTACACCGCGTGGATCGCGCGCCGCTCGCACCGCGCCGCGAGCGCGCTGACGTCGAGCCCGGCGGCGTCGACCGCGATCGGCTCGAGGACGAGCCCGCCGATGCGCAGCGCGTGCCACGCCGGGCGATAGCCGAGGGCCTCGACCGCGACCCGATCACCGGGGCGGAGCAGGGCCCGCGCGATCAGGTACAGCGCCTGCTGGCTGCCGCGGACCACGCCGATCCGATCGGCGGTGGCCGCGAGGTCGCGGGTCCGGGCGAGGT
This sequence comes from Myxococcales bacterium, assembly GCA_043737575.1. GTDB lineage: Bacteria > Myxococcota_A > Polyangia > Haliangiales > Haliangiaceae > UBA2376. The sequence goes on from JAYTAJ010000988.1 coordinate 7,679, forward strand.
ACTCGGCGAGCGCGTCGCGCAGGTGCGGCTCGCCGCGGGGATCGCCGTAGTCGAGCAAGCGCGGTCCGCCGCGCCCGATCAGCGCGCCGCGATACGCGCGCGCCAGCTCCAGCCGCGGCGCCGCCGCCAGATCAGGGACGCCGCCGAGCAGCAGCAGCTCGCCGTCGCGCCGCGTCGGCCACGGCCCGGTCGGGGTCGCCGCGGGCAGGGTGAAGCCGGCGCTCGCCGCCACCGTGCCGCTGCCGCGACGGCGCGGCAGCTCGGGCAGGTCGTCGGAGATCTGGGCGCCGCGGGCGCGGGCGATCGTGATCCAGCCCTGGCGCGCCAGCTCGCGGTACGCCGCGGTCACGGTCTTGCGGTGGACGTCGAGCTGGGTCGCCAGGGCGCGGGTCGACGGCAGCGGATCGCCCGGGCGCAGCCGGCCTCGCGACGTCGCGTCGGTGATCGCGTGGGCGATCCGCAGGTAGCAGGGCCCCGGACGTTCGGGATCCAGCGCGATCGGCAGCTCCCACATACTGGACTACTCGATATCGTAGAACTGGACCCATCGTGGGGTCCAGGGCAAAACCCCGCGCCGTCGCGCCAAGTGAGCGAACTTGCGCCCCGGGCGCGGGCGCTGCGCCGCGTGCGACCGTCGATCGCGTCGTGCGACACCCCGGCGGCGCCCGGCCTGTGATCCCGTGCCAGCGCGCGCCGCCGGGTCGGCCTCGTAGGTTGGGCACGCGCCGCCTTGGCGCATCCATCAGGAGGAATCGATGAAGCGAACCGTTGCCATGTGGTGTGTCCTTGCTGTCGGCTGTGGACAGCTCGACTCCGACTCCGATCCCGCGCTCGGCGACGACCGCGCCGAGCTGAACCTCGCGACGCGCCGGGTCCAGGCCGGCATCGGGCTACAGCTGCTCGAGGTCACCGACGACGATCACGCGATCTACCAGGCCGGACAGCAGGTGTTCGCCGCCGACCTTCGCCATCACGGCGCCCCCGCGCTGATCGCCGACGTGCCCGGCACCAACACCGCGTTCGTCTACCGGGTCGGCAAGGTCGCGTTCGTGTGGACCAACCCCGATCGCACGCTTCCCGGCTTCGGCGTCAGCCCGCTGGTGATCTGGAGCGAGGCCACGGGCGCGAACCTGGCGTCGACCGCGTCCGCGATCGGCACGCTCGCGACCTCGGCGACGCCCGACGGCGATCAGGTGCTGTTCCCGTCGGCGTCGACAGCGAACGGCGCGACGGGCGATCTGATCCTCGCGTCGACCGACCTGTCGGAGCAGACGACGATCGCGGCCGGCATCCCGCTCGGCTTCCCGACCGGGCCGTGCGTGCCGCGCCTGAGCTTCTTCGGCCATCGCGACGATCTGGTCGGCGCGCTGTGCGCCGCGGGGACCACGACGCCGATGCTGGCGCGGTGGCGTCACGGCGTGCGCGTGGACCTCGCCGGCCCGCTGTTCGCGCCGCCGCGGCTCGCGCTCGACCCGGATCGGGAGCAGATCGCCACGCTGCTCGCCGGCAGCCAGCACCCCATCGTCGTCGATCGCCGCGGCGAGGGGACGGTCGTCGCCGAGGTCACCGCGGCCAACGTCTTCTTCGGCGGCGACGGCGCGGTGATCTACCTCACCCGTCCCGTCCCGGGCGGTCCCCTCGCGGTGTCGCGCGTGCGCGGCGATCAGCCCGCGCGTCACGTCGCCGACGCGCTCGGCCTCTATCGCTTCGCGTTCGGCTCGGTCGGGCTGGCGAGCCCGATCACCTCGGCCGACGGCAAGAAGCTCCTGTACTTCGACGCGTTCGATCCCAACGTCGGCCTCGCGACCAACGTCGTCCTGAAGGACGTCCGCACCGACGCGCCGCCGGTCACGCTCGACGTGTCGGCCGCCAGCGGGATCTTCGGCGCGCCGTTCACCGAGGACTCCGACTACGCGCTCTACACGCAGATCGAGACCGTGAACTTCGCCGTCGGGCCGATGTTCGCCGCCGGCCCGCGCGGCGATCGCCAGTACAGCGACGAGCTCGGATGGCAGTGGATCCCCGCGTACCGATCGACGATCACGTACAATGACAACGCGGTCCTCGACTTCACCAACTTCGCGCTGTCGACCGCCGACCTCAAGGCCGTCGATCTGTCGCGTCGCCACCTCGCGCCGCAGCTGATCGCCGAGCAGGCCAACGTCACCTACTTCCCGAGCCATCGCGGCCACGGCGTCGTCTACACGCTCGATCACGGCGGCGCGCCCGGCCTCTACCTGGGGCGGGTCTCGCCTCACTGAGGGCAGGCGTCGACGGGCGCGGGCAACGTGCTGCCCGTGATGCGCACCGCGCCCCAGGTCGTGCCGTCGAGCGGCAGCGGCCCCGCCGCGCCCGTCAGCGTGCCGCACAGCAGGTCGGCGTCGACGATCCGACCGAGCTTCGCCGCGTCGACCACCAGCGCGGTGCCCGAGATCGGGTTGGCCTCGGCGGGCAACACCCCGTCGAAGCCTCCCGTGAAGCTCGCGTCCTCGGCGAGGGCCAGCCCGCTGGCGACGATCGGATCGCCGACCGGCTGGCCGTCGTCGGCGCGCAGCGCGGTGGCGCTGTACGCGAGCGTCGCCGTGATCGGGTCGGCCGTGTACGTGACGCGGTACCGCACCGTGCCCTCGACGGCCGCGGGACGGATCGTCATCAGGAAGTCGCCGCCGACCGCGGGCAGATCGGCCGTCGCGTCCTCGGCGACCACGAGCGCGACCACGCGATCGCGAAGGCCGCTCGACGTCAGGTGCACCGTCGAGGTGTCGGCCGCCCCGTCGAGATCGGCGCGCGGCGACACCGTCACCGTCTGCGGCGTCGCGTAGTCGGCCGCGGTGAACGTGAGCGTCGTCGGCGCCACCGTCGCGATCGCCGAGCTCGCGGGCGCGACCGCGATCGCGAGCGGGCCGGTCGGTGGCTGGGTCAGGCGGACCGTGAACGTCCCGCTGGTCCCGCCCTCCGTCAGCGCCAGCGCGGTCGGCGCGATCAGGAAGTTCTGGCGATCGACGTCGAGCACCGCCACGGGCACCGTCGCCGCGACGGCGTGCAGCCCGCCGAGGTCGATCGCGACCTCCTCGTCGAGCGCATCGGCGTCGGTGACCGCGGTGACCGTCACCGTCTGCGCGACCGCCCAGTCGCCCGCGAACGTCAGCGCCGACGGCTGCACCGTCGCGTTCGTCGCATCGCTCGACGCGAGCGTGATCGTGACCGCCCCGCCGGGATCGGCGCCGAGGGCGATCCCGAAAGTCGTCGACGCGCCCTCCATGATCAGCACGCCCGCGGGGAGGCCCACGATCGCCACGCGATCGTCGTCGGCGATCGCGATCGGGATGGCGAGGCTGTCGATGTTCGGCGCCGTCAGCACGATCTCACCCGCGCCATCGACGACGTCGCCATCGTCGACGGGCGTGATCACGACCGGCTGGGGCTGATCGTAGTTCGCGGCCGTGAACGTCAGCGTCGCGCGGTCGAGCGCGACCAGCGAATCCGCCGCCAGCGCGACGACGATCGGCTCGTCGGGCGCGAGCGCCAGGCTGACGCCGACCGCGAGCGGCGCGCCGCCCTCGATCCCCGCGAGCGTCAGCACCGCCGAGCCCGACGCCGTGACGTTCAGCGCGTTGCTGGTGACGGTCGGATCGTCACCGTCACACGCGCCGAGGAGCAGACCCACCGCAAGCACGACGGACGTTCGCATGCCTCGACGGTAGCAGACGGACTGCTCACCGCTTGACGAAAGTAATATGCACTAGTATGCATATACACAGCCATGCAACTCGACGCCTTCGAGACGCTCGCCGATCCCACCCGCCGCCGCATCGTCGAGGCGCTGCGCCGCGGTGAGCGGCAGGTCGGCGAGATCGTCGACGAGGCCGGGATCCACCAGTCGGGCGTCTCGCGCCACCTGCGGATCCTGCACGAGTCGGGGTTCGTCTCGATGCGGCCCGATGGCCAGCGCCGGCTCTACGCGCTGCGCCCCGAGCCGTTCCGCGAGCTCGACGCGTGGCTGGATGGCTACCGACGACTGTGGGAAGCCCGCCTCGATCGCTTCGGCGCCGCGCTCGAGAAACGACGCAAGGACCGCGGCGCCACGACCAAGGACCGACGCAAATGAGTACATCCGACACATCCCCAGGCAAGGTGACCTTCGAGCGCACGTACCGCGCGCGCGTCGAGGAGCTATGGGAGCTATGGACGACCAAGGACGGCTTCGAGTCGTGGTGGGGCCCCGAGGGCTTCCGCGTCGACGTCCACGCCCTCGACGCGCGCGTGGGTGGCGCGCTCGAGTACGACATGATCGCGGACGCGCCCGACACGATCGCCGCGATGAAGCAGCTGGGGCAGCCGCTGTCTCACGGCACGCGCGGTACGTTCACCGTGCTCGCCCCGCTCGAGCGCCTGACGCTCGTCCACGTGATCGACTTCATCGCCGGCGCCGAGCCCTACGACAGCCGGATCGACGTCGACTTCCGCGCCGCGGGCGACCAGGCCACGATGGTGGTCACGGTCCATCCGCACCGCGACCCGCACTGGACCAAGATGGCGATCGAGGGCTTCACCAGCCAGCTCACCAAGCTCGACAAGCGCTTCAGCGGCTCCTGAAACCAGCCGTCGAAGCATCGCCGCGGGCCCGGCGGCGGAGCAGCAGCGCCAGGAGCGAGAGGCCGGCGAGGGCGCTGGGGCCGGTCGAGGTCGAGCAGCCGCCGCTGTCGGGCGTCGGCGTGGTGCTGGGCGCATCGATCGAGGCGGCGGCATCGCCGGTCGCGACGCCAGCGTCGATCGTCAGGCCGGCGTCGTCGGCGGGAACCGCGGCGGCGTCGGTCGGCACGCCGGCGTCGGTCAGTGGGCCGGCGTCGATCGGCACGCCAGCGTCGACGTCGGGCGGGTCGACCGCGCCGCCGAGGAGGCGGACGCGGATGCGCTTCGCGGAGTCGTAGGCGACGAGGTAGCCGCCGCTCGACGCGTTGAAGGCCAGGTTGGGGCGGTCCTCGATGCGCGTGGTCGCGGAGATCGCGAGCTCGGCGCCGACGGCGTCGCCGGTCGCGCTGACCTCGGTGCCGTAGATGTCGGTGTTGGCGCCGTTGCGACCGTCCTGCCACACGACGAAGTAGCCGCTGCCGTCGGAGGCGACCGCAGGGTAGGTCTGGTTGCCGGCGGCGCTGGCGAGGAGCTGGCCACCGGGGTCCTGCACCGCGCCGGCGGCGGTGACGCGGCCGGTGTAGATGTCTTGCTGGAGCGCGCCGTTCTCGCGCGCCCACGCGAGCAGATAGTCGGTGCCGTTGGAGGCGACGAGCCGCGCGCGCTGGTAGTAGCTGGTGCCGTTGCCGAGGACGACGCCGCCGGGATCGAGGACGGTGCCGGCGGCGCTGACGCGGCCGACGCGGATCGGGCAGGTGTCGGAGCCGCAGGTGAACCACGCGACCAGGTAGTCGGTGCCGTTGGACGCGACGTCGGCCAGGGCGGCGGAGCTCGAGACCTGGACGCCGGCGGCGTCGAGGATCGCGCCCGCGTTCGACACCCGACTGCCGTAGACGCCGTGGCTGCCGTTGGGGTTGGTCTGCTCCCACACGACGAAGTAGCCGCTGCCATTCGACGCGACCGAGGGATTGTCGTGGGGGTTGTGATCGTTGGGAATCGCGAGCGAGACGGCGATCCCGTTGCCGTCGAGGACTGCGCCGCTCGAGGTCACGCGGCGACCGTAGATGTCCCACTTGTAGTCGCGGTTGTCGGCCCACACGACGAAGTAGTCAGTGCCGTTCGAGGCGACGGACGGTTGGAACTGCGCGTCGGTGCCAGTCGCGAGCGCGAGCCCGCTGGGATCGAGCACGGCGCCCGACGCGGATAGCCGCGTGCCGTAGATGTCGTAGCCCGTGCCGCTGCGCAGATCGACCCAGACGACGAGGTAGCCAGTGCCGTTCGACGCGACCCACGGCTCGTGCTGTACGTCGGGCGCGGTGTTGACGATGACGCCGTCGCCGGTCGTGACCGCGCCCGCGGCGGTGACGTGGGCGCCGTAGATGTCGTCGCCGCCGCCGCGGAAGTCCTGCCACGCGACGACGTAGTCGGTGCCATTCGAGGCGATCGCGGGCCAGCGCTGGGTGCCAGGCGCGTCGGTGATGGTGACGCCGCTGCCGTCGAGGAGCGCGCCGGCCGCGGTGACGCGCCGGCCGTAGACGTTGCCGTGGCCGCCGCCAGGCGAGGTGTCCCAGCCGACGAAGTAGTCGGTGCCGTTCGAGGCGACGACCGGATCGAGCTGCGGATCGGCGCCGCCCGCGATCACGAAGCCGTCGCCATCGAGCCGCGCGCCCGCCGCGGTCACGCGGCCGCCGTGGATGTCCCAGCCCGAGCCGCTGGCGAACTCGCGCCAGACGACCAGCGAGTCGCCGCCGCGCGACGCGATCACGGGGGCGTCGAAGTCGCCACCCGTCGCGATCGCGAAGCCGCTGCCGTCGAGGAGCGCGCCGCTGCTGGTGACGCGACCTCCGTAGACGCCATCGCGGCTGTCGCCCCACGCGACGAGGTAGTTGGTGCCGTTCCACGCCGCACCCGGGATGCCCTGGAAGCTGGTGCCGGTGCACAGCGCGAAGCCGTTGCCGTCGAGGACGGCGCCGGCGGGGGTGACGCGGTTGCCGAGCGCCTTCCAGTCGTTGCCGACGTCGCCGGTGGGGCCGCTCCACACGATCAAGTAATCGGTGCCGTTCGACGCGACGGTCGGGTCGTACTTGTCGTGGTCGCCGGTGGCGAGCGCGAGCGGGCTGGCGTCGAGGACCGCGCCCGCGGCGGTCACGCGCGTGCCGTAGAGGTCCTGGCGCGCGTCGTGGTGACCCTCCCAGGCGACGAAGTAGTCAGTGCCGTTCGAGGCGATCGACGGCTGCTGGTGCGATTCCAGATCGTCGGCGACGCCGATGACCAGGCCGTCGGGATCGAGGACCGCACCCGACGCGGACAGGCGCGTGCCGTGGATGGCGTAGCCGTACATCCAGTCGCTCCACACGACCAGGTAGCCGTTGCCGTTGGACGCGAGGGCAGGGGTGATCTGGTGGCCCTCGCCGCTCGACGCGACGGGCGCGGTCAGCTCGACCTCGGGGCCGATGACGGGATCGAGCGCGATCGGGAAGGTGGCGTCCTGCAGCGTCGCGGCGGGGACGCGCCAGCGCACGGTGGTGGCGGTGGCCTCGGCGGCGACGGGCCAACGCTGGCCGCGGGCGTCGACGAGCTCGGCCGCGGCGATGCGAACGCGCGACGTGCCGGCGCGATCGGCGAGCTGGAGGCCGCGCGCATCGGCGCCGGCGAAGGTCAGGCCCGCGACCGCGACGTCGACGACGAGGTCGTCGCCCGCCAGCGCGGCGCGATCGCGCACGATCCACGACAGCTCGACGCCGTCGCTGCGCGACTCGTAGTGCTCGATGAGCCCGGGCCCGAGATCAGCCTGCGCGGTGTTGCCGAGGATCGACCACGCGGCGCCGCGCGCGCCGTCGTACAGCGTGCGGTCGCCCGCGGCGATGCGCGTGGTGCGGAGCTGCAGCTCGCTCGCGCCGTCGGTCGGGGACAAGCGCAGCCCATGGCCATCGAAGCTCGCGGCGTAGCGGCGGGCGACGATCCGCGGCGCACCGTCGCCCGTGCGAGCGATCGCGTGCGACACCCGCTCGACCGCGTCACCGATGTCGACCGCGGCGTCGTCGTCGTCGGCCGCGCGGCGCCAGAACTCGGCGCCGTACGGCACCGTCCACGCGGGCGCGCGTGACGGATCGGTGACGAGCTGCAGCGTGCCGGGGCGATCGGGCGGCGGCGCGAGGTCGCG
>JAYTAJ010000989.1:0-6713 GCA_043737575.1 Myxococcales bacterium
TCGCCGCGCTCGACGGTGCGGCTGGCGCTGACCCTGCCGGCCGCCAGCGCGCGGGGCGACGCCGGCACGCTGGCCGCGGCGCTCGCCGCCGATCATCCCGACGATCCGTCGCGGTTCGCGCCTGGCGCGACGACGATCGCCGCGGGCGTCGCCCAGACCCGTCGCCGATCGCTCGGCTTCGTCCGCGCCGATCTGCGCGCGGGCTGGACCTTCCGCCCCGACGTCGCGTCGCTGCCGCTGCTCCACGCCGACCTGTCGGGCGGCGTCGCGATCGCGTCGGGGATCCAGCTCACCGCGGGCTTTCGCTCGACCGCGTACGTCCTGGCGTCGACCGACGGCGACGACTTCGTCCACGTCCTCACGCTCGGCGTCACCGTCGACGCCGGCGCGACCACGACCGCGCTCGCCCTCGAGGCGCCGATCGACCGCGGCGCCCGCGCCGCCGGCCTGGTGATGGCGACCGCGTCGATCGCGGTGCGCCGGTAGCGCTACTGCGGGATCGCGACGCCGTGCTTGGTGAAGCACGCCGCCGAGGTCTTGGCGCTCTCGAGGACCAGCGCGACCTCGCCCTGCCCCAGCTTGGTCTTCGACGCCTTCAGGTCGGCGGCCCACGCCGACACCTTGGTCGACGCCGCGGTCGCGCAGGCCTTGTCGCGACACGCGCACGCCTCGTCGAGGATCGCGCGGTATGCGATCAGGATCGGGTTGAGCGCGACCCGACACGCGTCGATCCGCGCCTGCGACGCCTGCAGCGCCGGCAGATCGGCGGGCGGGATCGTGCCCGCGGTCTTCGCCAGCTCGGCGAGCTTCGCGTTCACCGCGTCGGCGCACGCCATGTCCTTGCACGCGCAGCTGTCGTCGGCGGCGGCCGCGAGCGCGATGACCAGCGGGCTCGGTGGCGGCGGCGCGCTCGCCGCCTTTTTCTTGCAACCCGCGGTCAGGGCGGCGGCGATGAACAGCGTGGACAGGGCGATGCGCATGCTGGGTAGAGCCGGCCACGCCGGTTCGTGACGCCCGATCAGCGGTTCGGCGGATACTTCTGCAGCTTGCGCTGGAGCGAGCGACGATGGATGCCGAGGCGACGCGCCGCCTCGGAGATGTTGCCGCCGCAGTCCGACAGCACCCGGTTGATGTGCTCCCACTCGGCGCGGGCCAGGCTCGGCGCGCGGTAGTCGGACTCGGGCGGATCGAGTGGCGGTGCCTGGCCGCGCGCGAACGCGGCGAGGATCTCGTCGGCGTCGGCCGGCTTCGACAGATAATAGGTGGCGCCGAGCCGCACCGCGTCGATCGCGGTGGCGATGCTGCCGTAGCCGGTCAGCACGATGATCTTGGTCTGGGGATCGATCTCGAGCAGCGCCTTCACCAGCTCGAGGCCGCTCTTGCCCGGCATCTTCAGGTCGACCACCGCCAGCTCGGGCGACTCGACCCGAGCCAGCGCGACCGCGCTGTCGAAGTCCTGGGCGGTCTGGACCTCGAAGCCGCGCTCGACGAACGCGCGCGCGGTGCGCGACCGGAAGACGTCGTCGTCATCGCACAGGAGCAAGGAGGGCTTGGACGCGGAGTCGGACATCGCGGCTCCTAGATACCACTCGCGGTGGCAGTCGTTGCAGCCGGCGCGGTCGCGCGGCGGGTGCGACCACGCGCCGCAGCGTCGATCGGCATGGTCGCGGTGATGCGGGTGCCGATGCCCTCGCGCGAGTCGATCGCCATCGCGCCGCCGAGGCTCTCGAACACCGCGCGGGCCAGGAACAGCCCGAGGCCCATGCCGCGGCCCGGTGACTTGGTCGTGAAGAACGGCTCGCCGATGCGCGCCAGCACGTCGGCCGACATGCCGCGGCCCTTGTCGACGACCTCGAAGGCGAGGATGCCGGCCCGCGCGGTCGCGTGGACCACGACCTCGCCCTCGGCGGGCGACGCGTCCTGGCCGTTGGTGATGAGCGATCGCAGGGCCTGGCTGACCGCGCGCACCGGGAGATGCGCCGCGGTCGCCGCGACCTCGTCGGGCATCTGGGTCCGGACCCGCGGCTCGCCGCGCGCGCCGGTCAGCGCCTCGCCGATCAGCGCGTCGACCCGGATCTGCTGCAGGCTCTCGCCCGCGGCCCCGGTGCCGCCCGCCATCTGATCGAGGATCCCGCGGCACCGACCGACCTGCTCGCGGATCAGCCGGGCGTCGTCGGCGAGCGAGCGATCGGCGTGGTCGGCGAGGTGGCGCTCCAGCTCCTTCGCCACCAGCGCGACGGTGCCGAGCGGTGTCGCCAGCTCGTGCGCCGCGCCCGCCGCCATCGTCGCCAGGGACGCCAGCCGCTCCTGCCGCGCCGCCAGGTTCTGGGCGTCGGCCAGCTCGCCCTCGCGGGCCGCCAGCGCCGCGGTCACGCGCAGGAGGAAGTGCACGATGAACGCCGACGACACGCCGAGCGCGACCCACACCCCGAACCCGCGGGTCTCGTCGCTGATGTCGAGGGGCCGATGCCCGACCAGCAACAGCCCGTAGCCGAGGAACGACAGCGCCACCAGCGCCCACGTCCACGCCGCCTGGAGGATCACCGTCGCCAGCGCGATCTGCACCAGGTACAGGAAGCCGAACGGATTGAGCGGGCCGCCGGTCAGGTACAGGAGCGCGGTCAGGAGCGCGACGTCGAGCGCCATCGTCGCGGCGATCGCGCGATCGGCGACGCTGCCGCGACGCCGCAGGTGCAGCTCGAGCGCGAGGTTCGACAACAGCCCGGCCGCGACGATCGCCCACAGCAGCGGCAGCGGCAGCGGCACGCCGAGCACGACGTCGGCGCCGAGCACCGTCGCCGCCTGGCCGACGACCTGGGCCCACCGCAGCCGGATCAACCACGACGCGTTCAGCGCGGTACGCTCGGGGATTCTCGGCAGACGCGGCGCCACGTCGTCTTGTAACAGATGCCGCCGCTGCATCGGTCGGTGTATCTTCGGCCGATGCGCCGTTCGCTTGCGATCGCTCTCGTCGTCGCGGCCACGGCGTCGACCGCCCGCGCTGATGTGTTCGTCGGCGAGGTGATCGCCGCTGACGGCGCGTGGGAGGGCGACGCCATCGTCACCACCGCGACGGTGCGGACCCCGACCGGCGACGTCGTGGTCCACCAGCTCGGCGGCTGGGCCGACGGCTACGGCATGCTGGTGATGGACGGCGACCGCCCGCTCGAGGCCGGCCTGCGGGTCGAGGTCGTCGCCCGCAAGGACGCGACGCGGTGGATCGCCGATCAGGTCAGCGAGCTCGGCGCCGGCCGGGTGCCGTTCGTACGCACCACGACCAAGCGCAGCCGCACGCCGCTGTACTGGGCCGCGAGCTGCGTGCAGATCGGCTACGCCGAGGAGGGCACCGCGGCGATCGCCGGCGACGACGAGCGCGCGGTGATCGAGCAGTCGTTCGCGACCTGGAACGACGGCGTCGCCGCGTGCTCGCACCAGAACCTCGCCAGCCTCGGGCCGATCGATCGCGAGGTGTCGGGTCGCGACTTCGTCACCGTGATCAAGTTCCGCGACGGCCCGTTCTGCCGCCCCGCGGTCGACGGCAAGGCCGCCTACTGCCACAGCGACACCGCCTACGCGGTGACGACCGTGGTCTTCGTCGACGAGCCCGACGATCCGCGCGACGGCGAGATCGTCGACGCCGACATCGAGATGAACGGCCACGACTTCGCGATCTCGGTCAACGGCGTCACCCTGTCGACCCAGACCTGCCTGGCCGATCTCGCCAGCACGCTCACCCACGAGCTCGGCCACGTCCTCGGCCTCGAGCACACCTGCCGCACCGGCACCGACGGCCCGCGCGTCGATCACAACGGCGTGGCGGTGCCGCTGTGCGACGACACCACCGACCCGGTCATCCGCGACGCGACGATGTTCCCCTACCAGAACTGCGGCGAGACCGACAAGGCGACGCTGACCCCCGACGACACGCTGTCGCTCTGCACGATCTATCCGGTCGCCGACGGTCCCGGCGCGTGCAAGCCGCCCGATCCCCTCGACCCCGGCTGCTGCTCGGGCGCGCTCGGCCGGCCCGGCCTGGCGATCGGCCTCGCGACCCTGGCGTTGCTGATCCGCCGCCGCCGCCGCGCGACCCGCGTCGGTTAGCGGCGCTGCTTGCGGGTGAGCAGCAGCGCCGCGAGGGCCCGGGCCTCGTGGGCCGAGCCGATCAGCCGCACCATCCCGGGCAGCACCAGCGCGACTCGATCGCCGTGGTGCTCGATGACCAGATCGACCGCGCCGAACGCCATCGCCGCGCGCTCGACCACCGGGACCGCGAGCTCGCCCAGCTCGTCGTCGTCGAGCCCGAGGGGCTTCATGTCCGAGACGCTGCCGGTCGCGATCCGCGGGATGGTGTCCAGCGTGCCCTGGGCTCGCGGCTGATCGACCGCTTCGGTGCGGACCGGATCGACCGCTTCGGTGTGGACCTGATCGACGGCCCCGGTCACCCGGCCGCGCCGGAGATGGTAACGAACCCCTTCGCTCATGGAACAGCCAGCCTAGACGATTCCACCGATCGTCACCATCGCCCGGGCCAGGCTAAGGCCATTCCCGATCACAAAGGCTGCGTGAAGACCGCGGCGCCGTGGACCTCGACGCAGTGGAGCAAGGTCAGCCCCTGGGTCCGCAGATCCTCGACCGCGGCGGTGATGATCGCGCGCAGCCGCGGCTGGGCGCAGAACTCCGAGCGCAGCTCGACGATGGTGCCGTGCACCGTCGACTTGGCGAAGAACCGCTCGGTCGCCAGCGTGCGCTCGAGGCGATCGGCGGCGCCGAGCGGATCGAGGCGGACCGGCGGCACCGGCGCGGTCGGCGGCAGGTCGATCGGCGCGGCCGCGGTCGTGGTCACCACGTCGTCGCCCTCGCCCTCGGTGTCGGCGGCGGCCGGGCGACTCTTGCCCCCGGTGGTCGCGACGATCGCGACGATCCCACCGACCAGCAGCACCACGCCGCCCGCGATCCACAGGCCGCGGCTGCCGCTGCCAGCCTCGGGCGACACCGAGGTTCCGCCGGCGTGCAGCGACTCGCGGCGCATGCGCGTCGACGGCATCGGCGCGTGACAGCGCGGACACCGGGTGTAGCCGACGGTGACGGCGACACCACAGCCCGGACAGGGGATCGAGGACGACACGCAGGAACTACGGTAGTCGAGCCGGTCGGCGCGATCCAGATTCTCGACGTCCTCGCCGTCGATCAGGCCCAGGTCCGCGACGCGCTCGGATCGCTCGGCACCCGCAGCTCGGTGTTCACCACCGCGCCGATCATGATCCCGAGCGAGCAGGCGTAGAACCACAGCACCACCACCATCACGCCGCCGAACGCGCCGTACAGCGACTGGTAGCTCGCCAGCTCGGTCACGTAGTACGAGACCGCGAGCGAGGCGACCAGCCCGAACCCGGTGGCGACCATCGCGCCCGGCACGATGTGACGCCACGCGCGCCGCGGACCGCCGACCGCGTAGAGCACGGTCAGCCCCGACAGCCCGGTGCCGATCAGGACCGGCCAGCGCAGCGCCACCAGCCAGCTCCGATCGCTGGCGCCGAGGGTCGCGCTGGTCGCGGGCATCGCGACCACCACGCCGAGCAAGGTCACCGCCGACGCGATCGCGCCGACCGCGAGCACCAGGGTCAGGCCGAAGCGCCGCCAGCCGCGCCACCGGCTGCGGCTGCCGTCGATGCGCTCGATCCCGGTGAGCAGCGCGTCGGCGCTGGCCCGGCTCGAGTACATCGCGAGGAACAGCGCGCCGACGATCGTCAGGCGCAGCTCGTCGGACGATCCCCCCGACGCACGGCGGAACTGATCGAGCAGCAGGCGATAGACGTCGGGCGGCACCACCCGATCGAGGCCCGCGAGGTGCGACTCGATCTGGCTGGGATCGGCGATCAGCGCGAACAGCGACACCACCGCCGCGAGGGTCGGCAACAGCCCGAGCAGGAGGAACATCGCGACGCCGGCCGCCAGCACCGACGCGTCGTCGCGCCGCAGGTGGCGCACGACCCGGATCGGAAACCACGCGAGGAAGTCATGCCAGGACGGGCGCCACACGGAGATCGTCCCGAGGGTAGCAACGGATCGCACGCGCCGACGAGTGGTGTCGGATAGAGACGCACAGCGCGGGACGGTATCGGCTTCGGATAGAGTGCGCCCATGCGCCGTTGTTTCACCACGATCACGCTCCTGTTGGCGACGCTCTTGTGGATCGGCTGCGGCCCGACGCCGCGCGGCGACGACGATGACGACGGTGATGGTGGCACCGAGCTCGATGCCGGTGACGTCGACGCCGCCGTCCTCGACGCTGCCGACATCGACGCGATGGTGTCGCCGCCCGACGCCGCCGAGCTCGACGCCGAGATCTGCGGCGATCTGACCTGCACGACGCCGGTCAACGACAACTGCGGCCCCGCCGAGATCTGCAACAACGGGATGGACGACAACTGCAACCAGCAGGTCGACGAAGGCTGCCTGTGCTCGCCCGGCGCGGTGCAGCAGTGCTTCCGCGGCCAGCCCGGTCGCCGCAACGTCGGGTCGTGCGTCGACGGTCAACAGACCTGCCAGGGCTCGGGTGAGTTCACGCAGTGGGGCCCGTGCACCGGCGGCATCGCGCCCGGCAACGAGGCCTGCGACAGCCAGGACAACAACTGCAACGGCTGCGTCGACGACGATCCGTCGTGCTGCGTCGTCGAGCTGGCGTGCCCCGGCCCCGGCGATCTGCCCGACGG
>JAYTAJ010000990.1:0-2942 GCA_043737575.1 Myxococcales bacterium
CGGTTGATCACCAGGCCCGCGTACAGGCCGCCGAGCCGGGCGACGCCGCAGATCATCTCCTCGCCGACGTCGGGGAGGACCTCCCAGAACAGGCTCTGATCGACCAGCCGCGCCAGCACCTGGTGGGCGTCGTAGACCTCGCGGTGATCGACCGGCAACAGCGCGCCCAGCTCGTCGGCGCGGTGGCCGGGCGCGATCGCGCCGACGCCGCCGCGGTAGAACGGTGCGCCCGAGGTCGGCAGCCGCGTCACCTCGCGGCGCAGGCACGCGAGCAGGGTGTCGTCGTCCGGAACCCGGACATCGGCGCAGCCCGACTGGTGGACGTGGACCTCGGGGCCGCCGATGTCGAGGGACGTGATCTTCTGGCTCTTGGCGCCTTTGATCAGCGCCGCGCCCGCGATCACCATGTACGCCTGCTCGGTCATGTAGACGCGGTCGCTGATGATCGGCATGTAGCCGCCGCCGGCGATGCAGTCGCCGAACACGCCCGCGAGCTGCGGCACGCCGTGGGCCGACAGCAGGCTGTTCATCTTGAAGTTGTGGCCGGCGCCGCGCGCGCCCGGAAAGCTCTTGCTCTGCTCGGGGAGGAACAGCCCCGAGCAGTCGACCAGATAGATCGTCGGCAGCCGCAGTCGCAGCGCGATCTGCTGGGCGCGCTGGATCTTCTCGGGCGTGCGCGGCCACCACGCGCCCGACGCGACGGTGTTGTCGTTGGCGATGACCATGCACCAGCGACCCTCGACCAGCGCCAGCGCGGTGACGACGCCGGCCGCGGGCGACCGCTGATCGCCGGGGAAGACCTCGCCGTAGTTGACGAAGGTGCCGAGCTCGCGCGGCGTGGTGCCGGGATCGGCGAGGCGGGCCAGCCGCTCGCGCGCGGTGAGCTTGCCCTTCTTGTGGACGCGATCGACGTAGCTCGGGCCCCAGCCGGCCTCGACCTCGGCGCGCCGCGCCCGCAGGCGATCCTCGAGGGTGGCGAGCTCGGCGCGGTGATCGTCGGCGGCGGGCGCCAGCGCTGCGCCGATGGGCGTGACGGGGACGAAGGACATCTAGACCAGCTCGAGCGGGTTGGTGCGGGTGTCGTAGCGATGGTCGCGGAACCCGGCCGACGCCAGGATCCGTTGGTGCAGCGGGATCGTCGTCGGCACGCCGACACACACCAGCTCGCCGAGCGCCTGCTGCATCCGCGCGATCGCGTCGGCGCGATCGGCGCCGCGGGCGATGACCTTGCACAGGAGGCTGTCGTAGTGCGGCGGCACGACGTAGCCCGCCTCGACGTGGGTGTCGACGCGGATCGCGCCGCCCTGGGGATCGGGCAGCCGCCAGGTGTCGATGCGTCCGGGCGCCGGACGAAAGCCGGCGGCGGGATCCTCGGCGTTGATGCGGCACTCGATGACGTGGCCGGTCAGCGTCACCGCGTCCTGCGCGATCGGCAGGCGGTGCCCGGCCGCGGTGCGGATCTGCAGCACCATCAGATCGAGCCCCGACCGCTGCTCGCTGACGGTGTGCTCGACCTGCAGGCGGGTGTTCATCTCCATGAAGCGGACCGCGCCACCGTCGGGCTCGAGCAGCATCTCCATGGTGCCGGCGCCGACGTAGCCGATCGCGCGGGTCGCGGCGACCGCGGTCGCGAGCGTCGCCTGGCGGAGCGAGTCGGGCAACACCGGCGACGGGCTCTCCTCGATCAGCTTCTGGTGGTTGCGCTGCACGGTGCAGTCGCGCTCGCCGACGTGGATCGCGTTGCCGTAGGCGTCGCCGAACACCTGGATCTCGATGTGGCGTCCGCCCTCGATCAGCCGCTCGAGGAACACCCGGTCGTCGCCGAACGCGCCGCGGGCCTCGCTCTGGGCGTCGGTGAACGCCGCCTCGATCTCGTCGGGGCCGCGGGCGATGCGCATGCCGCGACCGCCGCCGCCGCTCTCGGCCTTGAGCAGCACCGGATAGCCGACCGTCGCCGCGACCGCGCGCGCCTCGGCCGCGGAGGCCAGCGCACCGTCGCTGCCCGGGATCACCGCGAACCCGGCGGCGCGCATCGCTCGCTTCGCGGGAGTCTTGCCGCCCATCAGCGCCATCACGTGCGGCGGTGGACCGATGAAGGTCACGCCGTGCGCGGCGCACAGGCTGGCGAGCAGCGGGTTCTCCGACAGGAAGCCCCAGCCGGGATGCAGCGCCGAGCACCGCGCCTGCACCGCGACCTGCACCACGCGGCGGGCGTCGAGGTAGCTGGCGCTGGCGCGGGCCGGGCCGAGCACCACGACCTCACGGCCGCGGGTGTACGGCGCGTCGCGATCGGCCTCCGACACCGCGAACACCGGCGTGATGCCGAGGGCGTCGCAGGCCCGGGCGATCCGCACCGCGACCTCGCCGCGGTTGGCGCACAGAATCCGGTGGAACAGCGGCGGCGGCACGTCGATCAGCCGAGCGAGAGCATACACGCGTCGGCGCCGCTGACCTCGAACTTGCCGGGCGCCTCGGCGGCGATCAGCGCGACCGCGCCGTCCTTGAACGTGACCAGCGCGCGGCGGGCGCGCAGCCCCATGCCGGGGCCGCTGAGATCGACCTCGAGGCCGAGCGCCTTCGTGAACACGGCGGCGCCGTCGGCGAGCATGACGATCTTGTCGAGCGCGCCGTGCTGCTCGGCCCACGCCTTCATCACCCACGCGTCGTTCACCGACAGGCACGCGATCAGATCGACGCCCTTGGCCTTGAGCTCATCGAGGCGCGCGACGTAGCCGGGCAGGTGCTGGTTGGAGCAGGTCGGCGTGAACGCGCCGGGCAGGGAGAACATGACGACGTGCTTGCCGGCGAACAGCACCGACGGATCGACGTCCTTCGCGCCGTCGGCGGTGGCCTGCTTGATCGTGACCGATGGGATCTTGTCGCCTGCGTTGATCATGGTGCGGCGGAACCTACCAGAAGCAGCCGCACCGCGGTCGCCGCCG
>JAYTAJ010000991.1:0-6711 GCA_043737575.1 Myxococcales bacterium
CGTCTCCAGGCACGCTGGCGCGAACCACGGTTGCGTCGGGATCGCGCGCGCGTGGTACGCGGTGTGCTTTGTCGGTGGCCCATGCCGCAGGTTCGCAACGAGACCAGCATGGTCGATCTCCGCACCTTCTTCGAGTACTCGGTCGCGGGCGTCGAGGTCGTCGAGGACGGCCTCCCCATGATCCCGTTCGGCGAGTTCCTGGTCGAGCGCAGGACCATCAACCGCTACCAGCTGCTGCGCGCGCTGCAGCTGCAGGACAAGTATCCCGCGGTACGCCTCGGCGAGTGCGCGGCGGCCCTCGGCTACGCGCAGATCTCGGAGATCGAGCGCCAGTTCGCCGCGTGGCGCGGGTTGACCACCGTCGAGATCCACTGAGGATCCGAGGGAACCGAGGATCCGAATCTCGGTTGGGAGTCGAGTCGGAATCGCAGTTCTGAACCAATGCTCGGTGTCAGGGCGTATTCGTCTCGAGCGAGTCGACCGCGTGGACCGGGGCGCGATCGCCGTTGATGAGGTGACGGATCGCGCCGAGCACCAGGCGCTGGCGCTCGAGGAGGCCCTTGCCGGCGAAGCCGGTCGAGACCACCGAGATCCGGTAGTGGCCGCCGCCGCCCGAGACCGCGGTCACGGCGTCGGGGAGCACGGCGCGGATCGACGACGTGATCGCCTCGTCGACGGAGCCGACGAAGTCGGTGGGATGTTCGCTCATGGCGTGGGCTTATCACGACGCGAGGTACGCGACCCGCGCCGCGATCACCGGATCGGCCGCGGCGGCCGCGGCGAGGTGGAGGCGGCCCGCGTCGGAGCCCGCGATCGCGAGGATGCAGGTGCCGGCCACCCGATCGTCGTCGTCGCCGGCCTGGGCCGCGAGGTGGCGCAGCGCACCGTCGTCGAGGACGCCCGCGACCGCCAGGTGACGCAGCGCCGAGGCGACGTGGCGCCGCACCTCGCTGGCGCCGCGATCGTCGAGGCGAAACCGCAGCAGCGGCACCAGCGCGCGCAGCTCGGCGGCGCGCTGGTGGGCGAAGCGCAAGCACAGCCGATCGAGCGCGAATGCCGCCGAGGTCTCGAGCCGCGGATCGCGCGCCGCGGGATCGGATCGATCGCTGCGCTCGGCGAGCGGGCGCATCAGCGCGTCGCAGGCGTCGAGGTCGCCGATCTTGCCCAGCCCCGAGGCGGCGTTGGCGCCGATCCGCGGCAGCGCGCGATCGAGGGCGCGGACGAAGCGCGACGCCAGCTCGGCGGCGACGACCGGCGGCGCGGGCGCGTGGCGGCGCGCCAGCTGATCGGCCCACTCCTCGAGCGCGGCGAACACCGCGGCCGGCACCGGATCGCTCGGATCGATCGGCGCCGCGACGATCGCGTCGGCGGCGGCGAGCAGCGCGACCCGCGCCTCGGCGGTCGCGACCACGCCGAGCGCGACCGCGGCGCCAGCCCGGGTGTCGCGGCAGCGCGGCGCGGCGAAGGCGGCGGCGATCAAGCGCGGCGCGTCGACGTGGCCGAGCCCGACTACCGCGCGACACGCCAGGCTCCGCACCGAGGCCGAGGTGTCGTCGAGCAGCGCCGCCGCGCGCGCGACCAGCGCGAAGCCGGGATCGCCGCGCCGCGCCATCGCGGTGGCGGCCCACAGCGCGGCCCATCGCACCTGGGCGCAGCGATCGGCGAGGCCGTGCTCGACCGCGCCCGCGACCGCGGCCCAGCGCGCGCGATCGCGCAGCGCCGGCGGCAGGCCGGGATCGTGGCCGCGATGCGGGCTGCGCACGACCCGCACCGCCTCGAGGACGCCGGCGGCGTGGATCGACACCCGCGATCGCGCCGCGAGGGTCAGCGCCGCGGTCGCGAGGCTGGGATCGTCGAGCTCGGTCCACGAGCCGTCGCGGCGGCGGCGCTGGGCGCGCTCGAGCGCCAGCGCGACCTCGTCGAGCAGCGCCTCGACCACCAGCCGCGGCGGGCGCGGCGCCTCGAGCCAGACGTCGAGCAGGAGCGCGAGCACCGCGCGATCGGGCTGGTGCGGTGCGAGCGGCGCGCGGCGCGACGCCGACCAGCCGCGCTCGCGGCGGATCGCGGCCGCCACCGTCGCGGCGTCGGCGCCCTCGGCGACCAGCATCCACGGCAGCCCGGTGGTCGGCGCCTCGGCGTCGAACACCGCGCCGATCGGCGCGAGGGCGTCGAGATCGCCGGTCCGGATCGACGGCGCCAGCGCCAGCGCGGTGCGGTACTCGTCGAGCGAGCGATGGCGAAGCCGCGGCTGCGCGAGGCTCGCGCGGTACAGCGCGCGCCGCGTCAGCGCCCGCGGATCACCGCTGCGCCCGACCTCCGCGCACGCCGCGGCGCAGAACAGCGGCACGTCGAGCAGCGCCTCGAGCGCGGGATCGGTCCCGGCGTGGGCCCGCAGCGCCGCGGCGGCGATCCGATCGAGCCGCCGCTCGATCGCCTGGCGTCGCTGCCCGGCGTCGAACGGCAGGAGCTGCCACACCGACGCGCCGCGCGGCCGCACGCCGCCCGGGCGCATCGCGACCACGCAGCGGATCAGCGATCCCGCCGCCGCCACCGCGGCGAGCAGCCGCGCCCGCTCGGCGCCGTCGAGATCGTCGAGCTCGTCGATCGCCAGCCACCACGGCCCGGCGATCGGCACCGCGTCGGCCGCGAGGTCGTGGTGGCGCGCGACGCACGCGATCACCGCGTCGGACAGCCGCGCCTCGGGCGCCGCCAGCGCCCGCACCAGCTCGGCCGCGGTCGCGTACAGGCCGTGCTCGCCGTCGGCCGCGATCGCGTCGATCGTGCGCAGCAGCAGCGCCGACGTCCCCAGGCCGGGGTCGGCCTCGATCACCGCGACCGCGGGCGCGTGCGGATCGGTGGCGAGCGCCGTCATCACCGTCGGCCACGGCCGGGTCACCTTGTGGCGCGCGTCGACGCCGCGCGGCACCCACGCCCCCGCGACCCGGCGGCACCGCCGCTCGGCCAGGCACTCGGCCAGCTCGCCGCCGTGCCGTCGCCGATACAGCGACGCGAGCCGCCCGCGCTCGCGCGCCGCGAGCGGTGACGGGCCGGATGGCTGCCCCATCCAGGTTCGACGTCATCGACCGCCGCGACCGAACAGGCTACCGTCGCGCCATGCGGATCTGCGCGCTCGTGCTCTGCGTGGTGGCGGCGGTCGGGTGCGGCGAGGTTGCCGGGACCATCATCGATGCGGCGCCCGACGGCACCGGGATCGATGGCGGCGTCACCGAGGTCGACGCGCCGATCGGCTGCGCTGGCCTGGAGCCCCTGGCCTGCCGCGACAACGCGGCGTGCGTCGCCGACTTCTGCGAGTCGTGCGACTGCACGCCGACCTACCAGGGCTGCCGCGCGATCGGCGCGCCGCGCAACCCGTGCCCGATCCTCGACTGCCCCGCGCTGGCGTGCTGCCGCGGCGACGCCGACTGCACCAACATCGAGTGCCGCACGCCCGACGATCCGCGGATCTGCGGCATCTGTCAGGTCGTCGACTCGGAGTGCACGAGCGATGCGCAGTGCCAGACCTCCGAGGCGGGCGTCGGCGCGCCGCTGATCTGTCAGCCGATCATCTGCGCGTGCGACTCGAGCGCGAACCGCTGCGTGCCCGGCTGCAGCCGCGACGAGGAGTGCGGCGCCGCCGAGGCGTGCGACCTCCTGCGCGGCCGCTGCGGTCCGCAGGCGTGCAGCGCCGCGGCGCCGTGCCCCGCCGACTTCGACTGCACGGCCGGCAGCTGCGCCCGCCGCGCCTGCACCACCGACGCGACCTGCGATGGCTTCTGCGTCGAGAGCCGGTGCCGCGACGCCCTCGGGGTCTGCTCACCGCCGCCAGCGTGAGTCACCAGGCCAAGAGCACCTTGCCGGTCGCGCCCTTGGTCTCGAGGAGCTGATGGGCCGCGGCGACGTCCTTCGCCGCGAACACCTTGCCGACGTGGGGCTTCAGGCCGAGCGCCTCGGCCTCGCCGAGCGACTGGGTCAGGCGCGGCACCCAGGTCGGATCCTGCAGCACCCGCAGCGCGTTGAGCGCGAAGATGCCGGTGTTGGCGTCGAACAGCTTCAGCACCGAGATGCGCGGCGTGCGCAAGGCCGCCATGCCGATGCGCAAGAAGTTGCGCTTGCCGTCCTTCACGCCCGACGACAACCCGACGCACACCATGCGGCCGGTGATGCCGAGCCGCGCCCGCTGCGGCTGGATCTCGGCGCCGCCCGACGCGTTGAGGATGAAGTCGTAGCCGGTGAGGCTGGCGTCGGCGTACCACTCGTCGCGGGTGAACGCGCGCGCGCCGAGCTGCTCGATGAACGGCTTCTTGTGGACGCTGGTGGTGAGGCCGGTGACCTCGGCGCCGAGCTGCTTCGCCATCTGGATCGCGAGGACGCCGACGCCGCCGGTCGCGCACTCGATCAGCACCTTGTCGCCGGCGCGCACCCGCGCCATCTCGTGCATCGCGAGGCGCGCGGTGAAGTAGTTCACCGGCAGCGCGGCGCCGCTCTCGAGATCGAGGTGACGCGGCAGCGCGAACACCTGATCGGCGGGGATGGTGACGTGCGACGCGTAGCCGCCGAAGTAGGTGCCCGCGACCACCGCCTCGCCGACCCGCAGGCCGGTGACGCCGGGGCCGACCGCGACGACGTGGCCGCTGACCTCGTAGCCCGGCACGAACGGCCGCTTCGGCGCGTCGGGATAGAACCCGAGCCGCATCTGGATGTCGGCGAAGTTGATGCCCGAGTACTTCACGTCGATCGACACCTCGTTGGGGCCGGGCGGGCGCGACGGCTGATCGCGCAGGCGGAGGGTCTTGGCGGCGCCGTAGGTCTCGATCGCGATGTCCTGGTGAGTCATGAGCGGTTCCTCTGAAAACAGTTATTGAATCGTCGAAGTAACGACGACTACTTCGTGGTCTCGAACAGCGCGCGCAGCTCGCGCATCGCCTCGGGCTTCACCGAGCAGATCAGCTGCTTGCCGTCGCGCTCGGTGTCGATCAACCCCGCGTCCGACAGCTCCTTCACGTGGTGCGACACCGTCGGCGCGCCGATCTCGAGATCGCCGAGGAGCTTGGCCAGGAAGCAGTCGTGGGTCCGACCGCGCGCGAGGTCGAGGCGACTCTCCTCGAGCAGGTTGACGAACAGCTGCAAGCGGTTGGGGTTGGACAGCGCCTTGAACGCGCGCGCCAGCTTCTTCACGTCGTGTCGTTCCACCGCGCTATCAATGCGATGGTTGTCGAAGTTTGTCAAGCGCCGATCTGATAGAGTGGCTGCGGTGACGGAGCTACCGGGGAGCCCAGTCGTCGACGCGCCGCAGGAGCAGGAGCCGGAGGCGCGCCCGCTGTCGCTGGAGGACACGCGCGAGCTGCGGCCTCGCGCCGCGTCGAGCACGGTCGCGACCGCGGGCGGCCTCGGCATCCACAACGCGCCGACGGTCGGTGGCCCCGCGCCCGGCGCGCCGCGCCACCTGATCGTCCCACCCGATCGCTACGAGCTCGGCGCCCACCTCGCGGGCGGCGGTCAGGGCGACGTCTATCGCGTGTTCGATCGCCAGCTGCGCCGCCAGCTGGTGATGAAGGTGCTGGGCGACTGGTGGGACGACGATCCGGTCGCGCGGGCGCGCTTCGTCCAGGAGGCGCAGATCACCGCGCAGCTCCAGCACCCGAACATCGTGCCGGTCCACGAGATCGGCGTGCTCGTCGACGGCCGCCGCCCCTACTACACGATGGCCGAGATCCGCGGCCGCACGCTGTCGGCGGTGATCGAGGCGGTGCACGCGGCGTCGAAGCGCGGCTGGGCGGTCGAGGCCGGTGGCTACGCGTTCCGTCGCCTGGTCGACGGGTTCCACCGGGTGTGCGAGGCGGTCGGCTACGCCCACACGCACGGCGTGGTCCACCGCGATCTCAAGCCGTCCAACGTGATGATCGGCGAGTTCGGCGAGGTGCTGGTGCTCGACTGGGGGCTGGCGCGCCTCGTCGGCCAGACGCCCGATCGAGCGTCGCCGTCGCCGTCGACCAGCCGCAGCGACGACGACTCGCTGGTGAGCCAGGCCGGGTTGATCGCGGGCACCGCGGGCTACATGGCGCCCGAGCAGGCCGCGGGCGAGCCGAACCTCGGGCCGCCCGCCGACGTCTACGCGCTCGGCATGATCCTGCGCGAGATCCTGGTCGGACATCCGCCCGGCCTCGGCGAGCGCCTCGGCGTGCCGAGCCCGATCGTCGCCGCGCCCGAGCGGCCGCTGCCCGACGAGCTGATCGCGATCTGCCGCCGCGCCACCGCCACCGCGATCGCCGATCGCTACGCCGACGCCGCGGCGCTGGCCGACGCGATCGCCAGCTTCCTCGACGGCGCCCGCAAGCGCGAGCGGGCGCGGACGTTGCTCGGCCAGGCCGAGGCGCTGGCGCCGCGCATCGCTCAGCTCGAGGGCGAGGCCGACGCGCTCACCCGCGAGGCTCGCGCGGTGCTCGATCCGCTGCCGCCGTCGGCGCCCGCCGCGGCCAAGGAGCCGGGCTGGCTCGTCGAGGACCAGGCCCAGGCCCGCCGCCTCGAGGCCGAGCTGGCGACGGTCGAGATGACGCGCCTGATCGATCTGTCGCTGATCGAGGCCGAGCTGCCCGAGGCGCATCGGCTGCTCGCCGCGCATCTCCGCGGCCTCCACGCGGCGGCCGAGGCCCGGCGCGAGCCCGCGGCGCGCACGCTCGAGGTCCAGCTCCGCGCCCACGATCGCGGCGAGCA
>JAYTAJ010000992.1:0-2942 GCA_043737575.1 Myxococcales bacterium
GACACGTACAGGAGCTCGCGCTCGTGGTTGACCTCGGCCCACTCGATCGTCATCGGCGCGCACTCGGGCCAGAGGCGATCGAGGCCGACCTTCACCGCGGCCAGCATCTCGTCGCGCGGCGCTGGGCCGGGCGGCAGATCGGCGTGGCCGATCTCGACCCGCAGCACGGTCTTGGCGCCGGCGAACTCGGGCCAGAACCGCGACAGATCGGTGATGACCGAGAACGGCCACTCGCGACGCGACAGCCCGAGCTCGCGGCCGTCGGTCGACGCCGCGATCCGCCCCGACAGGCCGAGCGTCATGGTGATGACCGGCGTCGTCGGCTTCAGCGCCTTCCACCGCGCGTCGACCCAGGGCACCAGCTTGGCCGCGGCCCATGGCTGCATCGCGATCACCGCATGATCGAAGCCGATCACCTCGCCGCCGTCGAGCGTGACGGTGCGGGCCGCGCGATCGATCGACGTCACGCGCGCCTGCAGGCGGATCGTGCCGCCGAGCTCGGTGATGCGCGCCGCGAGCGGATTCGCCAGCACATCGCTGAGATCGCCCGACGGCAACAGGTACGACAGGCCGTGCTTGCTGCCGAGCAGGACGCGGTGCTTGCCAGCGTAGAGCACGCCCGACAGCCCGGGATCGCCGGTCATCGGATCGGCGTCGACGAACTGATTGGTCAAGCCGAGCGACGCCATGTTGAGCGTCAGCGCGCCCGCGTGGTCGTAGCCCTTCTTGCGGCCGATCGTGTAGCCGTTCATCTCGTCGAGCGCGGGGTACTCGCGCGACGGGATCAAGAACAACCGCAGCCCGGCCCACACCGCGCGCAGCTTGCCGGTGAAGCTCAGCCACGGGATCCGCAGGAGCGACGGGATGGTGTCGAGCAACCGCGGCAGCCATCGGGCGTGGGTGAGCAGCGCGCGCTGGCCGGCGCCGTTGACGATCGTCCAGCCCGGCACCCGGTACAGGCTCGCGTAGGTGCCGAGCTCCTTGGTCAGCGCGACGCTGTTCTTGTAGTAGCCGTCGCCGGACCCGAAGAAGCCGTGGCTGCCGTGCTCGACGGTGCGGCCGCCCAGCTTCATCGCGATGCACATGCCGCCGACCCGATCGCGGGCCTCGAGCACGGTGACGTCGAGCGTGCGGCCCGCCGCCTTCGCCTCGGTGAGCAGGCGAAACCCGGTCGTGAGCCCGGTCAGACCGCCGCCGAGGATGACGATCTTCGTCATCGCTACTGAACGACGATCGTCCCGTCGAAGCCGTGGGGCTCGCAGTGGAACGGGAACGTGCCGGCGGCCGGGAACCGGAAGCAGCCCGTGGCGCCGCCGCCGACGCGGAACAGGCCGGCGACGTCGGAGGTCGCGGTGTGCTCGCCCGGCATCGTGAACTGCACGATCTCGCCCGCGCTGATCGTCGTCGACATCGGGGTGAAGGCGAAGCCGGGCGCGGTGACGGTCGCGGCGATGGTCGCGCCCGCGCAGGTCACCGAGGTGATCGACGACGTCGGCGGCGCGTCGATGGGCGTGCTGCCACCATCATCACCGCACGCCGCCAGGAGCGAGACCGAAGCCAAGGTCGTGATCAGAGCAATACGCATCCGGGAGGGATATCGCGGCGCGCGGGCGGTGTCGACCGGGAGCCGCGCCGCGCTGCGTTGCCGCCATGCCGCACCGCGTGATACCCATGAGCAGGGCCTCGGGGCCCGTCGAGGAGAGAGCCATGGCCGAGGCGCGCATCATCAAGCGGTACGCCAACCGCAAACTCTACGACACGCAGCACAGCCGCTACGTGACGCTCGATCAGATCTCCGAGATGATCCGCGCTGGCGACGAGGTGAAGATCGTCGACAACAAGACGAAGGAAGATCTGACCTCGGTCACGCTCGCGCAGATCATCTTCGAGGAGGAGAAGAAGCAGCGCAGCTTCCTTCCGCTCGGCGCGATGCGCAACATCATCCAGAACGGCGGCGAGTGGTTCGCCGAGGCCCAGCGTCGGGTCCAGAGCGTGCTGCCGTTCAAGCGCGGCGACGACGCGGCCGGCGCCGCGGCGCCCGACACCGACGCCGCGCCCGAGACCGACGAGGCCGGCAACGAGTCGCCGCGGCCGCGCGAGCTGATGGTGCTGCGCGAGTTCCGCCAGTGGATCACCGACCAGCAGCAGGCGCTCGACGACTGGCAGAAGCGCGTCGACAGCAAGATCCGCACGACGATCGGTGGCATCTCGCCGTTCACGGGGCTGCACAAGGACGTCCGCGCGCTCGCCGATCGCATCGCCGAGCTCGAGGCCAAGCTCCAGCAGATCGCCGAGTCCGAGGGCCGCGAGTGAGCGACCGAGCGCAGCGAGGAAGCGAAGATTGGGTCTGGGAGTCGAGTCGGAATCGCAGTTCTGACCAACGCTCTGAGTGAGTGCAGATGACGCCGCCGACTGGATCCTGAACCGGATCCGTCCGTTCCTCGATCGCGCGCTGCGCCGCCGCCAGCTCGCGCAGCTCCTCGCGGCGTCGCCCGACGAGGCCGCCACCGCCGCTGCCGCGCTCCTGGCGCGCGCCGCGGCCGGCTCCGCCGATCCCGAGGTCGGCGCCGCGATCACCACGCTCACCCACGCGATCGGCGAGCTCGACTATCCCGCCCGCGCCGCGCTCTACCAGGCCGCGATCGCCGCGGGCGCGCCGACGGTGGCGCGGCTCCTGCTCGACGCGTCGCCGCCGACCGCGCTGCCGGGCGAGGTCGATCGCCAGCTCCGCCCCGAGCGGCCGCTGCGCGGACGCGGTCGGCCGCTCACGCTTGGCGAGCGCAAGGCGCTGGCGCGGCGGCCGCGCGGCGACGTGCTGATCGCGCTGGTGCGCGATCCGCATCCCGACGTGGTCGGCATCCTCCTCGACAATCCCCAGCTCACCGAGCGCGAGGCGGTGACGATCGCAGCGGCCCGGCCGGCGGTGCCCGCCGCGCTGGTCC